>CAJFLB010000003.1 GCA_904387305.1 uncultured Clostridia bacterium | reverse complement strand
CCACCTTCCTATTTTGTCTATATTTTCTTTTTTTATACATCTAGGGTGAAATATTCGTTTCTAAACTTTTAAGGTGATTTTATCATAAATTAAATACAGCTTCATTTTGCGCTTTCTTGAAGTATACATAAATTTGTGGTATAATAAAAAGAGTTAACATGTTGAAAAGTCTTCCTTGCGAGACATCACGCTTTTGCAAGAGGACAATAATTATAGAGGAGGAGATAAATATGTTAAACAAGAATTTTTTAAACCTGAAAGCACTTTGGCTTGGAAACGACAAAAAAGCCTGGAAAAAGTTCATCAAAAAACTTTTGAGAAAGAAAAACTTAAAAGGACTTAATGAAGTTTTTAAGCGGTTAAACTGCCTGCGCAGATGGACATCTGTCACATCTGATAGTCGGTATAATGAGCTGAACAAACAGGCATTAAACTCTGTTATTGCCTACGTGCTGGCCTCTTATGCACAAGATAAAGGCTACACCATTAAATGGGAACTGTTTCCAAAAATCGCATTATATAGGTCTTTTCAGAAGACTTATGTAAATTACGATACCAAAGAGCACACCATCGAAGAGATATGTGCTTTAAAAAACATTCCCTTATCTGCATTTGATTCGGCAGTTAAGGAATTCATCGAAGAATCTACCAATAAAGAATTTTCTGACTTCATAACAGACGGAATTCTTGGTAGCTTCGAGATGACTATCTACAAGGCTGCAACCAAAATTGCTACCTTGGTAGAATTGCAGGAGATTTCTCATCTCATTATCAAAGATTCAGAAATTTACACACGTAAATTGCTTGAAATCCTTGAGTCAATCGAAGAGTTTAAGTATATCCCAGGAGTGACTGAATTTTCAGACATGGATGGAAACTATTTCAAACTCTTCTCTGAAATTTCGAAACTTAGAAATCAGAACCGGTGGGCTGTTCAGCCCTATCTGATTAACTGCTCCGTTTTAGGACATCTTTTCGATACTGCTATTTTTGCATATCTTATCGGAATAGAATATTTCAAAGATAATGAGAGATTAGCTGCCAAGATGTTCTTTATAGGAATCTTTCACGATATTGCAGAGAGATGGACAAATGATATTCCATCCCCCATAAAAAACAAGATCAAAGGATTCCGTGAAGCCATCAACGAATACGAGAGAATCGTCCTGGAGAAAAACGTGTATAGCCAGCTACCCAAATTTATGGGTAAAGCAATACGTACAGTTATGATTGAAGAGGAGGTTAATGCCTTTCTTCATAAGTTTATGAAAGGTGCCGACTACCTTTCGGCTGATGCCGAATGTTGGAGACAGTACGATGCTGGAAGTAGAGATACGTACTTCTTCACATCTGCGATAATGGGATTCCAGATGCATTTGTGGAAAAAAGACTATATTCTTCCGAAAAATTGTCAAAAACTTCACAAATACTATTTTCGGTATGCTCGGAAGAGTATTAAGTGGTCGATTGCACACTGTGCTATATCCTACATCATAAACTATGCTTTTCAGGCTAAAAATTAACACACAGACAAGCCACCCCTGCTTGGGTTGGCTTATCTGTCTTTTATATTTAAAATATAAATATAAAACTCCCCATGCAACGCCACCATGGGGAGTATATTTATTTAATTTTAAAACAGAAGTTATCGTCCTTATCTACATAGCAATTGATAGACGTCCCTTCTATTTTCTGAGAAAAACTAAATATAGATGGATGTTTTCCTCTTTTATTCAACTCCGAAATGGGGATTTCAAATTGATCCAATTCCCCATTGTATTTAACCAGTTTCCTTAATTCTCTATCTTCTGCTATACTATAAATAGTATAGGCAGCCCCTGAATAGGGGTACGGTAACATTTTTTTGATATAATCAAGCATTTTTGTGCCCTCCCGTTTTTTTATTGGCGTTGAGCAGACTATTGTCTAATGTTATTATAGCATAAATTATGTTAAATTACAAAAACATGATAAACCAAAGTCGTCAACATACAAAGAACAATTCCACAAACTGTTGGAATTAAGAAACTAATTGCTGTCCATTTCCAACTTTCTGTCTCCTTCTTAATGGTAAGTAATGTTGTCGCACAAGGAAAATGGAATACAGTAAATATCATCACATTGATTGCTGTTAATATCGTCCAACCATTTTGTCTTAAGATTTCTCCTATTGCAAAAGTATCTTCCATATTAACTAATGAAGTACCTTGCATATAGCACATAAGGATAATCGGAAGTACAATTTCATTGGCAGGTATTCCTAATATAAAAGCAGTTAGAATATACCCATCTAATCCCATAAGATTTGCTAGTGGATTTAAAAAGTTTGCAATAATGGTTAATAAACTTTGTCCTTGTATACCAATATTCGCAAATAACCATATGACAAGACCAGCAGGCGCTGCAACTGCAACTGCTCTGCCTAATATAAAGATGGTTCTATCAAAAATGGACCTAACCAATACTTTAAAAAATTGTGGCTTTCGATATGGTGGCAATTCTAGCACAAAAGAAGATGGCATTCCCTTTAAAATAGTTTTAGATAAGATTTTAGATATCACCAATGTCATGATAATGCCTAGTATAATCACACCCATAACCGCTATTGTTGATATAACAGAAGCACCTATTCCCCCTATCGTTCCTGCTATAAATATCGTCGCAATGGTAATTAAAAATGGAAATCTTCCATTACATGGAACCAAATTATTGGTTAATATAGCAATCAATCTTTCTCTTGGAGAATCGATAATTCTACATCCTGTTACCCCACAACTATTACAACCAAATCCCATGCACATAGTAATCATTTGTTTTCCACTGCAACAAGCCTTTTTAAAAAAGCCATCCATATTAAATGCAATTCTTGGCAAGTACCCTAAATCTTCTAATATGGTAAACAAAGGAAAAAAGATAGCCATTGGTGGTAACATGACAGATATAACCCATGTCAAAGTCTGATAAATACCTAAAATTAACATATTAGATAACCATTCCGGACAATGTATATATGTAGCAAATTCTATCAGTTTCTCTTGTATTTTTCCAAATAGACTAAATAAAAATTGAGATGGATAATTGGCCCCTACAATCGTAATCCAAAATATAAGTAATAAAAACAAAATCATAATCGGAATTCCATATTTTTTAGAGGTCAGTATCTTATCGATTTTTCTATCTCGATTCGCATAATCTTTATTTTCAAACTTGCATACCTTTTTTCCTATTTCTTCCGCATCTTTTACAATTGTTGATACAATCTTTTCTTTAAATTCTTCTTGATAAATACCTTCCTCTTTCAATGCCTCTAATGCTTCTTTTTTTACTTTATCTATTTCCCTATTATTCATTAATTGTATATGTAATTGTTTTTCTATTTCTTTTAAAATACGCTCTTCTCCATCTAAAACTTTTATGCTCATCCATCTTGCTAGTTTTTCTTCTATTTTATACTGTTTGCTGATTATTTCTCTTACTTCTTCAATTGCTTTTTCTATCTTTTCATCATAATGTATTTGATATATTGGGTTTATTTGTTCCTTTCTTTCACAAACATTTCTAATAACTTTCAATAAATTATTTAATGTCTTTTTATTTCTTGCTGTAACACCTACAACTGGTACCTTTAGTATGTTTGATAACAGTTCTAAATTGATTTTTATTTTCTTCTTTTTTGCTTCATCTAATAAATTAACACACACAATTAAATTATTGGTAATTTCTGTTATTTGTAACACAAGATTTAAATTTCTTTCTAAAGAAGTAGCATCTACTACAACAATTGTTGCATCTGGATTTCCAAAACAAATATAATTTCTAGCAATTTCTTCTTCTTCAGAATGAGACATAATAGAATATGTACCAGGAATATCAACAATTTTATACTGTTCTCCTCTATATTCAAAATATCCTGTTGCATTTGCAACCGTTTTACCTGTCCAATTACCAGTATGTTGATTCATTCCTGTTAGATTATTAAATATCGTTGATTTTCCAACATTGGGATTTCCTGCTAATGCAATTGTATAAGTACTTTTTTGTTTTGTTTCTTTTTGCTCCATAGCTAACTTTTCTTTTTCACTCATAAAATCCTCCTTTTGTTTTCTTTTGTTATTTTGCACCTATGAATGTCAAAATCTCTAATTTTATCAATATACACTTTTCTTACCTATTGTATTGTATATAGAATTTTCCTTTTTCGTTACTATTTTAATTTTATATTTTCTGCATCTTCTTTTCGAATAGCAATTAAACTTCCTCGAAATTCAAAAGCTCTTGGATCTCCTGATGGACTTACTAAAACTGGTTTTATATCCGTTCCTTCTATTAATCCTAAATCTAACAATCTTCTTTTAATGGTTTCTTCTCCTACAATTTTATTGACAATTCCTATTTCTCCCAATTCTAATTCGTTTACTGTTTTTTCGTTCATTTACATATAGCACCTCCATATTATGTTTAGTATATTGTATTCGCTCACAAATTGAATTGTTCAAGCATTTTATTTTTATATCTATATAGCTCTAAACAGTACTGTACAATTTATTGCACTTATTTTATTTTTGTGATACACTTTTTTTGGGACCAAATGGATCTGGTCCCAATGGTCCCAATTGGACATTTTTATAAAAAATAATACATATACTTTTATGGGAGGAATTTATATGAAAAATAAATTTAAAGTAGCAATCGTTGGTGCTAGTGGCGTGGTTGGAAGAACCGCTTTGAAAGTATTGGAGGAAAAAAGTTTTCCAAATGTTGAATTTACTTTATTTTCTTCTAAAAGATCTGCTGGAAAGAAAATTGAATTTTTAGGAAATAACTATATTCTTCAAGAACTAACGGAAAATTCTTTTAACAAACCATTTGACTATGCCATCTTTTGTGCAGGAGGAAATGTTTCTAAAAAATTTATACCAATAGCAGTAGAACATCACTGCATCTGCATTGATAATAGTAGTGTATATAGAATGGATAAAGATGTTCCTTTAGTTGTTCCAGAAGTTAACATGCAAGAAGCATTTAAAAACAAGGGAATTATTGCAAATCCTAACTGCTCAACTATTCAAGCTGTTGTTCCTTTAAAGCCTTTAGATGATACATACCATATAAAACGAATTGTATATTCAACTTATCAAGCTGTTTCAGGTGCTGGAAGAGAAGGAATTGAAGATTTGGAAAATGGAATAAATGGATTTGCTCCTAAGAAGTTTCCTTATCCTATATTCAATAACTGCTTACCACAAATTGATGTGTTTATGGATGATGGATATACCAAAGAAGAACATAAAATGATAAATGAAACAAGAAAAATTTTGAACAAACCTAATTTGCCAATAACTGCTACGACCGTACGTGTTCCTGTTTTAAATTGTCATAGTGAATCAATCAATATTGAATTTGAAAAAGATTTTGACTTATATGATGTAAAACAATTATTACAAAACTACCCTGGTGTCATTGTTGTAGACGACATAGAAAAAAATTACTATCCAATTGCAACAAAAGCTGATGGCTATGATGAAGTTTTTGTGGGAAGAATTCGTAGAGATGATAGTGTAAAATATGGACTTAATTTATGGGTTGTTGCAGATAACTTAAGAAAAGGTGCTGCAAGTAATGCAATTCAAATTTTAGAAAATATGATGATGGCATAAATTTTATTATAATAAGGGCCTTATTGTATACAGAAAAATTCACATAGAATCAAGACAAAGACTGATTTTCCCTATACTATAAAAAAAGATATATTGTTAATTTAAAATAAACAATATATCTTTTTTATATGCTTCATTTTACTTATGCATTTTTCATAACTAAATTTAATTAGATTTTATTTTAATTTTTTCTCAATTAAATCTACAATTTCTTTTGCTCTTTGGGTAATATACTTTTGGTCTTCTCCCTCAATCATTACTCTAACTAATGGTTCTGTTCCTGATGGTCTAATAACCACTCTTCCATTTCCAGCAAATTCTTTCTCTACATTTTCAATTGCTTTTTTGATATCCTCGTCTTTTTCATAATCATATTTTTTGTCTGCATTTACTTTTGCATTGATTAATACTTGTGGATATAATTTGATAATGCTTGCTAATTCTGATGCCTTTTTATTTTCTTCTAATATGGTTTGAATTAACATTAAAGAAGTTAATATACCATCTCCTGTAGGATTATAGTCTAACAAAATAACATGACCTGATTGTTCTCCTCCTAAGTTATATCCTTCTTTTAACATTTCTTCTAATACATATCTATCTCCTACTTTTGTTTGTATCAATTGTAATCCATTATTTTCAGCGTATTTATTTAATCCTAAATTACTCATGATAGTTGCAACAATTGTATCTTTGTTTAATCTACCTTTTTTTCTTAAACTTGAAGAAATAATTGCCAATAATTTATCTCCATCAATTTCATTTCCTTTTTCATCAATGGCTAAACATCTATCTCCATCACCATCATATGCAATTCCTAAACTTAATTTGTTCTCTACTACAAATTTCTTTAAATTATCTAAATGTGTAGAACCACAATTTTGATTAATATTAATTCCATCTGGTGTATTATTAATAATTCTATAATTAATTCCTAAATCTTTAAATACCTTTTCTGCAACAACTGATGTTGCCCCATTTGCTGTATCAATTCCTACAACAAAGTCATCTCTTAGATGTTTTTCAATTGTATCATCAAAATGTTTTCTAAAGAAATATATGTATTCATTCATTAAATCAAAACAATATTCAGCAACACCAATTTTTTCATTTGTTGCTGTTAATTCTTCTAATTTTCCTGATTCCATAACTTCTTCTATTTCTTCTTCTAATGTATCTGGTATTTTCATTCCTTTATTACTAAAAAATTTAATTCCATTAAATTCAAATGTATTATGTGATGCAGATATCACAACACTTGCATCTGCTTTTAATTTTCTTGTTAAATAGGCAACTGCTGGTGTTGGAATTACTCCTAATAGCTTAACTTTTGCTCCATAGCTTAAAAATCCTGCTGTCATAGCACTTTCAATTAATGTTCCAGAGATACGTGTATCTCTACCAATTAAAATTGTTGGTGTATGATCTGTATGTTTTGATAATACATATGCTCCTGCTTTTGCAACCTTATACACCAATCCAGGTGTTAATTCTGTGTTGGCAATTCTTCTAATGCCATCTGTTCCAAAATATTTTCTCATGTTTTAACTTCCTTTCCATAAAATTAAAATTCATTTTAATCTTATCTTCCTATTTAATCATTTTGAATATATCGTGATATCTTTTGTAATCTATTTTATCTGATATCATTTCATTTCTCTTTATATTATTCCAATTTTTCTATCATGCTATTATTTAGGATTTTATTTCTTAAAATTCATAATAATTTTTTCTTTTAATGTCAACTTAAAATCAAATGGTTCATCTATTTCAATCTTTTTATTACTTAATACTAATTTAGGATTTGTGGTTGTTAATTCCTCTAATTTTTCTTCTCCAACAATATCTGCAATTTCATCTAAAATTTGCGGGATTTTTGGATAAATTGTATTTTGTCTATGCACATCAGAACCTAAAAAATGTATCATGTTATTTTCAAAAAATCTTCTCACAATCATTTGTGCCTTTTCACCATATTGTCCTATAATACTTCCATAATTTGCTTGCATTAACACACCTTTTTCAATCAAGTCATATATTAAGTCAGGTTCTTTTTGAACAAAACTATATCTTTCTGGATGTGCTAAT
The DNA here is from genome assembly GCA_904387305.1 of uncultured Clostridia bacterium. Lineage (GTDB taxonomy): Bacteria > Bacillota > Clostridia > TANB77 > CAG-508 > CAG-269. The sequence continues at coordinate 65,929 of CAJFLB010000003.1, read as the reverse complement.
ATTGGAACCAATTTGTATTGTAACATATCATACACAACATCATATAAATTCATTGGTTCTGCATTTAATGGTAATTCAAATAACACATAACTTGTATCATTAATGGTTGATGCTTTTCTTTTTTCCAATAATTCTATAATATTATCTGTAAAATATATCTCATTTCCTAAATATAAATTCGTATTAATATTTTTTGTTTTTAAATTTTCTAATATAGCCTTTACCCATACTTCTCTTTCTGGTACATCTGTCTCATAATAGTTTTCCATATAATGTGATGTAGATATAACTGCTTCAAATCCTGCTTTTTCTGCTTCTTTTATTAAATTAAATGTTTCTTCTATACTTCTTGAACCATCATCAATATTTGGTAATATATGTGAATGAAAGTCTATCATTTTTCTTTTGCTCCTTTTTTGTTTATTTCTTTTTTTGTCACTCCATTAGTATACATTTATCTTTAAAATTTTTCAATATTTATTTGAAATTTTGTTACATTTTGCTGATTTTTGTCACCGTTTTTTATATTCATATCCAATAATTAAAAATACATTGCATTAATTATGACACAAATCTCACTTCGCGAGAACTTTTCTCTACTTTTCTAATTTAACTATATATATTTAAGTTCTCGAAGAAGTGTAAAGATTTGTCGACGCGAAAAATTGCATAGCAATTTTTCTGTGCAACTTTGTTTTTTTGTTGAATAAGAAAAACTCGATTTTTCTTATTCAACAAAAAATCCCCTCTATTTTTTCTAGAGGGGTACAAAATATTTTTTTATGATTTATTACTTAAATTCTTTTTTTCTTCATCTAAATATGCATTAATTTGATTTAATATATCTGTTGTCTTTTCAAGGGAAATATTTTCAGAACTTTCTATTTTTATGTTGTTTTCTAATGATTTTGGTTGTTCTTCATTTTGATTGTGATTCATTTCTTGGTCATATCTATTAGCTTGTGGATTTTCTGGTCTCACTCTTCTTTTCATCTCTTCCCTTTTAGTTTGTACGCTAGTTGTTCTACTTGTTGATCTGCTACTTGGCGAAGATCTTGTGTTTCTTGGTCTTGGAGCTGTCATAGCTGTTGAACCATAATAATATGATTGCTCATATTTTTTAACAGATACTGGTATTTTATTTAATACGATTCCTGCAATTTTCCCTCCGACATTTTGAATATTGGTAACAATCTTTTGCAAATCATCTTTTTTGGTTTGTTTATGTGCTGTTACAATTACTGTAGAATCAACTATTCTTGAAAGAATAATAGAATCTGTTACCAATTCACAAGGTGTACCATCAACAATAACAATATCACATAATTCTTTTAATCTGTCTAATAAACTTATCATTTTTGTTGAAATTAATAACTCTGATGGATTTGGTGGTATATTTCCTGCTGGTATGATATACAAATTTGGAACTTGTGTATCTTGTATATAATCTGCTAAATCATCTGATATCTCATTACCTGTGCTACTATCAAATCCTGATAAATAGTTAGAAAGTCCTGGTCTTGGAGAAACTTCAAAAATCGTATATTGTCTTCCTTTTCTCATATCTGCATCAACCAATATAACTTTTTTCCCTGCTTGTGCAAATGTAACTGCTAAATTGGCTGTTACCCAACTTTTTCCTTCCCCAGGTAATGTAGATGTAACTAATAATGTTTTTAATTTGTTATTCGTATTCATAAATTGAATATTGGTTCTTAATGTTCTAAAAACTTCTGAAACAGGAGATTTTGGATCTCTATGTGCAATTAATTCTTTTTTCATTATCTTCTACCTCCTTTTTTCTTTAGTTTTTCCATTTCCATATCATACATTGGAATTGATGCTAATACAGGTATTTTTATACTCTTTTCTATATCTTCTTGTGTTTTTACAGTTGTATCTAGCATATTGGCAATTAATACATACATAATAGCAACAACTGCACCGATAAATGCAAAGATGACAATATCTTTTACATGATTCACATTAGAAGGTTCTGTTTCTGGAGTTGCCTCGTCTACAATATGTACATTATTGATATTATATATTTCTTTTGCAATTTTTTCTTCAAATACTTTTGCAATCTCATTTGCAATTTTAGCTGCATATTCTGGATTTTCATTAGAAACGGTTATTTCTATTAATTCTGTATCTTCTACTGAAGTAACTTGCACATTCTGTCTTAGTTGTTCTTCATTTACGTTTATACCTAAATTTGAAATAACTTGTCCTAATATATTTTTACTTTTTACTAATTCACTATATGTAGCCACTAATTTTGAGTTAATTGTTAAATCTGCTGTTGTTATGGTTTCTGAAACTTGATTTTCATCCGCACTACTTGATGTTCCTGCTAATACCAAGGTTGTTGATGAACTATACATTGGAGTTACAAATCCTACAGAATATATCACACCTAATACCATAAATATTAATATGATTAATATGATTTGTGCTTTTTTATGCCAAAACATTTCGAATAATTCTTTTAAGTCTATTTCTTCCATATTTCCTCCTTTTATTTTTCATTTTTTGTCTTTTGATTTTTACTTTATTAGTATACATTTTTATGTGTTTTTTTGCAATATTTTAGAGAAAAAAAGGTTTGTCATTCTAAGTTCTTTTCTTTAAATATGCTATGTTAATATGTTTTTAGTCCTCTTGTTAATTTATGACTTTTTATGTCATTATTTTTTTAATCTCTTGCAAATAAATCTCTTGTATACACTTTATCTTTGATTGAACTTAATTTATCTTCATATCTATTTGCTAAAACCACATCAGAAATTTTACAAAATTTTTCATAATCATTTATCACTTTACACTCATTAAACGTTGACTTCTCTAATGTTGGTTCATAAATAATAACTTCTACACCTTCAAGTTTTAATCTATCAATTATTTCTTGAATTGCACTTGCTCTAAAATTATCGGAATCTTTTTTCATAGTTAATCTATATATTCCCACTACATCTGGATTTCTTCGCATAACCATTTCTGTAACATGTTTTTTTCTAGTTCGGTTAGATCTTACAATCGCCCTTATTAAATTTTGAGGTACATTATCATAATTAGCTAATAATTGTTTTGTATCTTTTGGCAAACAATATCCTCCATAACCAAAAGATGGATTGTTATAGTGATTTCCGATTCTTGGGTCGAGACATACCCCCTCTATTATATCTTTAGTATTTAATCCTTTAATCTCAGCATATGTGTCTAATTCATTAAAATATGCTACTCTCAATGCAAGATATGTATTTGCAAATAATTTTACAGCCTCTGCTTCTGTTGAATTCATGAACTTTACTTCTATATCATCTTTTAATGCTGATTCTTTCAAAAGGTTTGCAAATTTTTTTGCTCTTTCACTTTTTTCACCTACAATAATTCTAGATGGATAAAGATTATCATATAAAGCTTTTCCTTCTCTTAAGAATTCTGGTGAAAACATAATATTATCTATATTGTATTTTTGCTTCATATTTTCTATAAATCCAACTGGTATCGTAGATTTTACTACCATTGTTGTATTAATATTCATACTGATTACTTTTTGTATGATATCTTCTACACTTGATGTATCAAAATGATTTTTTTCATCATCATAATTAGTAGGTGTACTAATAACAATAAATTCTGCACCTTCAAAAGCCTCTTTATAATCTAGAGTTGCTTTTAAATTTAATTCTTTATTTTTAAAAAATTCTTCTATTTCTTTATCTTTTATTGGTGATATTCTCTTATTTATCATCTCTACTTTTTCTGGTATGATATCTAATGCCATTACTTCATTTTTTTGACTTAATAATGTCGCTATTGATAATCCAACATATCCTGTTCCTGCTACTGCAATTTTCAAAAAACTCCCCTTCTTTCTATTTTTTATTTACTTTAGTTAGAACATGTATTATTCCTATTTTTTATTTTTTTAGCTGGTATACCTGCCCAAATTTCATTATCACCAATACTTTTTGTAACAACTGCATTAGCACCAACAATTGAATTTCTTCCTATTACTAATTTGCCTCTTTTGCATAAAATTTTTGCACCAGCACAAATAATAGCTCCCTGACTTATTATTATTCCTTCCATTTCGCTATTTTCAATACTATTCCATATATCAGCCCTTCCAATAGTTACATTTTGATATATTCTAACATTATCTTCAATAATTGTATTAGGATGCACCACTGTGCCAAACCCGTTGTGCGAAAACTGAACATTTTTTCCTATTTTTACACTTCTAGGCAAAAAACATCCCTGGTTTCTGATTAACTTTTCTATCAATTTACCAATTATTTTATTCTTACATCTTAATTTTAACAATTTATTTACATTCATTTAGAAAAACCTTCCTTAATCTATATACCCTATTTTAGAATGTTGTTCTAGCTTACTCATTATTTCTTTTTTTAACTTGCTATCTATTACTTTCTTATTTTTCACTTCTTTACGAATAAATATGTTCTTTTTCATATTACTTTCATGTTTATTTTTAAAAGTCTCAATATCCATTATCTTTTTTCCTGGATTTCCAACTACTACTGAATTGTCTGGTATATCTTTCGAAACAATTGTTCCCGCACCGATTACTACATTATTGCCTATTTTTACATTTGGTAAAACTATCGATTTAGCACCAATAAATACATTATCACCTATTATAACTTTACCAATTTTGCTATATCCTAATACTATTTTAGTGCTTGCATCATGTGCTAAGATATGTACATATGGAGCTAATGTTACATTATTACCAATCTCAATTAAAAATGGAATAGATGAATCTATAATGACTCCTTTTTCTATATTTATATTTTTTCCAACTACTAAACCTTTTCTTTGTAATCTTTTTAATTTCATTTCTTTAATTATATTAGACAACATATTTATTCCTCTTCTTTCTTTTTATTATAAGTATTTAACGATATCCCTATAAAAATTGCAACCAATATATTTTGTGGACTTGTATTAAACGTAGCTTCTCCAAAAGATTCTACAACAAATTGAATAAATATTAATATACTTGTCAAATTATATATCTTATCAACATTTGGTCTTTTTTCTCCTAAATTTATATATTTGAATAACTGTTTAAATATAGATACAACTAAATAGATATATACTATTAATCCTAAAAATCCTGTTTCTCCCATTATTGCTGGCCAAAAAGTATCCATACTATATTTAGGATCATCTTTAGTCAAACCATATACATCACTTATACCATATATATAATAATATTCACTATAATTTAGAGCTGCATAATATGTACCAAATTTTCCAAATCCCACTCCTATTGGAAAATAATCTTTCAAAATTTCTTTTCCTGTTTCATCTAATACTTGTCTGGCTGTTTCTCCTTGGTTTCCTAAAAAATATAAGTCATATGTATTTATAATTATATCTTTAAACAAAAACAAAATTAAGATACTAATTAGCAGCAAAATAGGAAGTTTTTTTATTATTTTTTTTATATTTTTTCTATTAATATATAATACATAAAATATAATACAAACAATTACACTAATAAATACTTTTGTTCTTAAAGAAAGTAATGAAAATAAAATATCTATAACTCCTATTATTGCATCCTTTTGTTGCTTTTCATAATAAAATATAGAAAACCTAAGCATTGCACAAAAAAGCATAAACCAACCAAATGTAGCAGGATGATTAAAACATGATGTTATAGATATCATCCCAAACCTATAATAACTTTCATCAAATGAAAAATAATTTAGATATGTTTCTGTAAAAAATAGATTAAATATCGCAATTACAATAGCTATTTTTTCTACAATAAAAATAACCTTTATAATAGATTCTTTTAATCCTTCTGACAATTTAATATTTTCTAATGCAAATATTAAAAGCCAAAATTTCACTGATAAAAACGTACTAACCATTAGACTTTTTATGTCAAATTGACTATTTAGTACACATGATAAACTCCCTAATATTATAAAAACCATTAATGCTAATAAAATTTTAAATGAATTTTTGTTTATTGTTCCAGATTTTATTATTCTCTTTAATGCTAAAATTAGACATATGACAATAAAAATTTCATCTATATAAGATAAAAATGGAATTTCAGGAATGTTCAATTTTATCCCTTGAAAGAGAATTACAAATAGCATTAAACTTATTATGATTTTCATATGTTATTTTCTCCTTTTATGATTTTAGCTTTGATTAATATGTTCTTAAAATCCAAATTGTTAGTATATATTAAATATACAATTGATAATAGAATATATACAAAAGCTCCTATCATAATTTCAAATACTAAATTTATTATATCTTCTGTAAATACCCCACTTATTTGCCTTACAATAATATACATGATTGTTCCGAAGACAGCAAAAATAAAAAATTCCTGCAAATACTTTTTTAGTCGTAACTGTTTTCTAACTTTAAAAGTCTGATATACTGCTAAAGATATCTCTGCACACCATGTACCAAAAATTGCTCCAAAAGCGCCAAATTTTGGAATAAATATAAAATTCATTATTATGTTTAACAAAGCTCCTATAATAACAGATTTAACATAAATAAAATCTTTTTCATATGGTATTAAATATAAATTTCTTACTATTGTAGACCACGTTATAAATGGCACTGTTAAACATAGTGCAATAGATATATTGATACTTGGTTTAAATTCTTCTCCAAAAAATATGGGAATAAATTCATTTGATGTAGAAGCTATCCCAAAAGCAATTGCCATCCCTATAAGTAAAGAATATTCCATTGATTTATCAAATAAATTATTAGCTTCTACCAACTTTTTATTTGCGAGTAGATTAGAAATCTTAGGCATTATAACTGTTGCAAAAGCACCAATTATCCCTAAGGTGACTAAAATTAACTTTTCAGCATTTTCATAATATCCTACTTGTTTCATATCACAAATATTGCCTATCATTATCTTATCCATAATTCTATATACACTTGTAGCTATTACAGGAATAAATAATATTATACAAGGTTTTAGATGTTTTAAAATTTCTTTCCTTGTAGTTTTTATCCATTTTACCTTTTTCCAAACTATAATCCATAATGTTAGTGCAGAAATAAAATATCCTAAACTCATAATAAGCGTATATATCCATAAATCAGAACTGTTCTTTACAAATATAAATATTGATAAAAATGTTACTATTCGTATAATTAATTGTCTAATAGACGTTATTTTAAATTCTTGCATTCCAAAGAAAAACCAAGATACATCAAAAATAGATGAGCACACATGAAAAATCATTATTAACGGAATAGTTTTATCTGTGTCTACAAAAAATACTATATATAATAAATAAATCAAAAATACCATACATGAAACAATTACTTGAAAAGAATAAATACTTGAAAAGTATTTATTCTTTTCATCTTCATTGTCAGAAGATTTAGATATCATTCTATTCCCATAATTCACTATTCCTAATGTTGCAAAATATACAAAATATAATGCCACAGAATAATTATATGAATATATTCCAACACCTTCTGCTCCAATAACCCTTGAAATATACGGAGCTGTTATCAATGGTAATATCATAATAGCTATTTGATATATTGAATTATAAACTAAATTTTTTTTCACGTTAGACATATATGTAATTTTCTCCTTTATTTTTCTATAAGTAGATCGTATATTTTATATATTTCACATATTGATTCGTTAATATCAAAATATTTCTTTACTTTTTTCATTGCTTCTTCTGAAATTTTTTTTAAATCATATTCATTGTTTATAAATCTTTCTATAGTTGCATATAATTGTTTTATATTACCAGGTTCAATTAAAATTCCTTCTCTACCATTATCTATAATTTCAGGAATCCCTCCAACATTAGTTGAAATAATTACATTTTTATATGACATCGCCTCTAAAATAGAAATAGGCATTGCTTCAAAATAGGATGGCAGAATAAATAGTGAACTTTTCTTCAATTCTTCAAATTTTTTTTCTTCATTCAACCAACCTAAAACCTTAACATTATTTTTTAGATTATATTTTTCTATCAATGAATATAATTTTTTTTCCTCTCCTATGCCTCCAATAGTTAGTTCTATATCATTATATTTACCTACTAAATATGACATAGCTTTTAGCAAATCATAAATACCTTTGTCTCTACTAATTCTTCCTAAAAAAATCATTTTTTTTGCATCTAATTCTTTTTTATAATCTTGCGGAATTCTGACACCGTTATATATAATTTTAATTTTGTCTGAAGAAATATATTGAGAAAAATACTCTTTCCATTTGTGTGATAAAACAATAATTTTATCACATTTATTAAACGTATTCATTATAAATTTTTTTTGTTTATTCGAACACTCTTTTTCAAAAAATTCCTTAAAACCTCCTCCATGCATATGCAAAACAACTTTTTTATTATTTTTTTTAGCTATATTAATATAATGACATTTCCTATATGTACTCCTTCTCGATGCCATATGAACATGAACTATATCAAATTTTTTTATATTTTTTAAAAATTCTATATACCCCAAAACTTCTTTTATTAACTTCTCTATTTTACTTTTATCATTTATTGTTTCAATATATTTCATGTTAACTTTTTTATCTAATCCAGATTTATAATAATTATCTACGACAGATGTCATACCACCTTTAACATTCCTAGATGGTCCAATCATCAAAACCTTAATATCCTTACTCATTTTAACCCCTACATTGATATTTATTTATTCTAGAGTCTAATATGTTTCCATTTTCTATTATTTTAGCTTTTTCCAAACATTTTGAATAATTTCCCATAATTAATTCATCTATATAACATGAACTAACTTTAGACAACTCTTTTGAAACTGTTTTATATATTAGTGATGGTGTATGATCAACAGCATAATGAACTATTCCGTTTACTGTAAATATTGGATTTTCTATAGTTGTTGGATGACTTGATTCTATTGCTCCATTATTATCACAACTTATATCTATAATTAATGTACCTTTCTTCATTTTTAGTAAATCCTCTTTATATATGATATGATCTTTTCTGTTTGTGTCCCATAATACCGCATTGACAATAATATCATATTCTGAAACTTCGTTTCTAATTAATCTTTCCATCTGTCTAGTATATACATTAATCTCGCATCCTAAATTACTTAAAATTTTATATGCTCCTCTTGCTGTATTACCATTTCCTATTATTGCTACTTTTTTTCTATCTGGCATAGCCCCACTAAGTATAATTGCATGTATTGTAGCAGCTTCCCCCGCTAATTGATTATTCTTCCAAAACACATGTCTATTATTCTCAAACATGTCTTCCCATGCAAATGCCGTTAACTTACCATTTACAATAGTATTTGTAATATCTTTATTTTGTATTGCATGAATCCATCCGAATATAATTTGATTATTCAATTGTCCTAGATATTGCGCATCACCAATTTTAGGATCTACAATAACATCTTTTTTTAATATTTCATTTCTTTCTAGTATTTGTATTCCTTCTTCTATATATGCTTGATCTGAAAAACCATTTTCTTCTCCATATCCCTTTTCCACAAAAATATAATCCCTATATTTTATATTTTTTATATCTTCTGGATATAAAGCAATTCTTTTTTCATTTTCTTTATCACTTTTTATAAATCCTACACTTCTCATAGTTTACCTCTTTATCTCAATCATTTCTCCAAGTTTATATTGTGCTTGCTTGGTATAATTTGCATCTATACATCCTGCTGGTGTAAAAGTTAACTCTCCAAATATAATTTTTTCATTACATTCGTATAAATCTACTCGTACAAATTTAAAAGGTTTTGACAGTTTTTGGGCGTAATCATACATCTTGTCTATACATTTAGGTTTATCAATTACTATTTTATCATCTAAACTTATTCCATCTGGATTTATCTTAAGTACATTCCAATTTTTATCCATAAAATAATATTTAGGCTTTTTATATTCTTCTCTCCCTATACATACCATACAAAATTTAGGAATCCCATTAAAACAATATATCTTATAATCATTTATCTGTTTAGTAGTACTGTTTTCTAAAAGTTTTTCACATATAATTTTTTTATCAATATTTTTATATTGAAGTTCTGCTACAAATTTCCAATAATCTGTTTTTAACCATTTATTAAGTTTTTTTCTTGCTTGTTTGATATCTAATTTTGATTTATCATTACATATAATGTTAAATCCTGCACCATGATTACACTTTAACACAAATTTATCTGGTAATTTTTCAAAGTTTATATCTTCCGCATTGTCAAAGACACCATATAGTTCATTTAATATTTCTGTGCATCCACAAGAAGTTACATATTCCCTAACTGCATATTTATCAGCACATTTTGTAATTAATTCATTTTCTTCATATTCATTTAATTTTAAATACATTAATTTTTCATTAAATGTTTTTGGATTTTTTAAATTTAATCTTTTTTTTATTTTTGTGAAATAATATATTTTACTTGTTAGTTCAGGCGAAAAGTCTGTAAGTTTTGCAATTATTTTTCTGTATATCTTTCTAAAAATCTCCATCTATTTTATTCCTCTATAAATTCTATAATATCATTTATTATTTCTATTGTATTTGATTTATATTGTTTATACTCCTTCTGTCTCACCTCTTGTATTTTTGTTTCTAATTCATCTATATTATCCTCTATATCCTCTATTAGGTTAGCCTCTTTAAATTGACGTACTATTTGAACTTGATGATTATCAACATGTTCTCCATATTTTTTTAATCTAGGAATAGCTATTATTTTCTTTCCTAACTTAGAAGCATTTACTATAACCCCCGTCCCACCATGTGTAATGACTATTTCTGCTTCTTTCATCAAATTTTTAAATTTCATTCCATCTATAAAATCATAATATTCTATATTTTTAGGCTTATAAGTTGAACTTCCTATTTGTGCGATAACTTGATCAGAAATTATTTTACTTCCAACTAATTCATCGATTTTTTTTATTAATCTATCAAATTGAAATTTCTGTGACCCTACTGTTACAAATATCATCTAATAAATTCCTCCCTTGCATATTGCATTCGGATAATATTTTAACATTTCTTCCCATTGAACATAAAATCTATCAGCATATTTATATAATAACTTTCCTGTCTTCGTTGGAGATGTAATTTTAGCAAAAGATTCTATATAAATTAACTTTTTGTGAAATTTTTTGCCTAATATACACATTGGAATTGTCGCTAATACGCCTGTTGAAATTATCACATCTGGCTTTTCTCTTATTATAATTTTTAAAGATTTAATTGCATTAATAATCATCTTTACTAAAAATAATACTTCTTTTCTATTAACTTGTATCAGAAAAGAATTTATGTTTTTATCGTCTTTATTATATTTTGTCTTTTCTGTTACTATAAAAACTTCATATTTTCTTGATAATTCTTTCAGCATTTTTAATTGTTCAAAATGCCCCCCTGATGAAGATATAAGACAAATCTTTTTTTGCTTTTTCATTATACTGCTCCTTCTTTTTTTATTACATTCCTTACTGTTTTATATAATAATTTAATATCCATCTTTAATGTATGGTTATAATAATAATCCATATCCATAGTTAATCTATCTGTAAATGTTGTATTACTTCTTCCTCTAGTTTGCCATAATCCTGTAATTCCTGGCTTACAAGATGTTATGTATTTAAAAAATCCATTGATTTCTTCTTTTTCTCTTGGTAAATATGGACGTGGTCCTACTAGACTCATATCTCCTTTTAATACATTGATGAATTGCGGGAATTCATCTAAACTTGTCTTTCTTAATATTTTTCCGATTTTTGTAATCCTTGGATCACTTTTCAATTTTTTGTATTTTTTATATTCTTCTCTTGCTTCTTCATTTTCTTGTAAGTATTCTTTTAATTTTTCATCAGCCCCTAATACCATTGAACGATATTTGTACATTTTAAATGTCTTTCCGTCTTTTCCAATTCTTTCATGTGCATAAAATATTGGTCCATTGTCTTTTGATAATTTATTGGCTATCCATACTCCAATGGTTAGTGGTATTAAGATTAACAAACCGCAAAAACCACCTAAGATATCTAAAAACCTTTTTAGTATTTTCTCTATTTTCAAAACTACTTTACTTCTATCAATATTTTTAGGCATTAATGCTGAATTTTCTATATTATCATGTTCTAATGACAATATATCATTTCTTACATCCATCTTCTATTTTTCCCCCTATTTTTTATTTGGTAGATTCTTGATTTTTTACATCTATATTATACTATACCAAATATTCCCTTTCAATAGATTTTATATGACACTTTTCGTCATCATTGTAATATTTATGTAACATCTTTGCAATACTCTGTTTTGATTTTTTTATAAATCATTCGTATTAAAATCACTAGTAATACACCTAAGATAATTCCTAATGTATCTATATACACATCTGTTATTTTCGGAGATCTTCCTGGTGAAAAACTTTGATGAAACTCATCAGATATTGCATAAAGGATTCCTATGACAATAGTTATTATTATTCTCCATTTCTCTTTTAACTTATATGTACTCAAAAGTCCCATTAACAAAAATCCCACTACTGTATATATTGAAAAGTGTGCTATTTTTCTTATTATACTTTCTGTTCTGTGTAATACTATCTCTTTTTCCTCTTCTTCTAATTGGTTATAGTTAACCGATACTTTTAATATTATTTCTGTCACTTTTCTACTGATTCCACTTGATTGTTCTCCATTTTGGCTAGAAAATCCAAATATGATAAAAAATGTGCATAACAATAAAATTATTAATATAATTCTTAAAATATTTATACTTATAGATTTTTCTTTTTCCATTTTTTCTCTTTCTTTTGCTTAACTTTTATAAAATATGACTAGAGAATTTTCCCTAATCATACTCTATTATCCCTTTCTTATTATCATATATTTTTTACTTAAGTTTTTCTTATTCTGTATATCCTGTTTTCTCTATAATTTGATTACTAATTTCTTTTACTCTATTGGATGGTATATAATTTTTTTCTCCAAAAGCCTCTTCATGCAATCTCGTAACATTACTTTCTAATGTTACAGGTACACCATACCATCTGTCTAATGTAATACCTTTTGTTTCATAAGGCCAGCCCATACTATCCGTTACTTTGAAACTTGCTATACTTGGTAGTAATGAAAATATATCACTTGAAGTAATATTGGTATATACTTCTGGTAAAATTTTATCAATAATTTGATTCATTTCACTAATGTTTTTGGTTTTAAATTTTTCTATCATTGCTGCTACAACAGTTCTCATTCTCTCTGCTCTTTTATAGTCTCCACCTTCTGTATAACGAATTCTTGAATAAGCAACTGCTTGTACGCCGTCTAAAGTTTGTTTTCCAGATGATGTTACTTTTTCAGTAGTTAAACCTGTTACTTTTGATGTCTCATTTATATAACTATTTATGTATTCTACCTCTTCTGGTTGAACATTAATTGTAATACCACCTAATGCATTTATTGCTTCTGCTACTGCATCAAAATTTACTGTGGCAAATTCTGTTATGTTTAAATCAAAATTCTCATTTAATGTTTTAAGAGCAAGTGGTGCTTCTCCATAAGAATAAGCATGTGTAATTTTATCTAATCCATATCCTTCTATATTCACATAGGTATCTCTATATACAGATATTAGTTTTACTTCTTTTGTATTATTATTTATACTTGCAATAATGATACAATCGCTTCTATTTCCTTTTCCTAAGCTACTATCTCTACTATCAATTCCAAATAATGCAATGTTTCTATATTCTGATAAATTTTCTTCAGCTTGTGAGGATACTCCTAAATTTGCTTCATCAATATTTACTTGTTGTATTTTGCTTAATTTACTATTGATAAAAACAAAAACACTTCCTACAATTAGGACTAAAAGAATTACTAATATTAATACAATGATTCCAAATATTTTTAATCCTTTTCCACCTTTTTTTTTCTTTTTCTCTTTTGTTTCTTTATCTGTATGTTTTCCACTCATTCTCATTCCCCCACATATTTTTTATTTCTATTATCTTTTAAAATCTATTTCTTTCTATAGTATTTTATAAAATTCTTCTACATTATACTATTATATATATTTTTTTACAAGTTTTTTGCTTATTTCTTTTTTCTGATTTTGTAAATATTTATCTTGTATATAAAAAAAGAGAACACATTCTTTTATCCCAATCGAAGGATGTTCATGCTTCTCTTTTTACTTACCTATATTTTTATATAGTTATTTTTTTACTATTCTAATATTAATTTTTATATTTGTATTTTAATTCCATTTCTGCTAGTTTATAATCAAATCTCTTATGCTCAAATTCATTTTTTTCAATATTTTTATCTAACTTTTTAGTTAATTCTTCCTTTGTATCTGTTACTTCTGCTTTTGTTTCAGTTAACTTGTTTAATATTTGAGCTAAATTTGTATTTGTCACAATATCTAGTTTATCTTCTATTCTTGCAAATCTTTCGTCCATTTTCTTAAAGCCTTCTTCCATAACTTTGTATACCTTTGCAAATTCACTTTTTGCATTATTCTTTATATCTAAGATTTCTTGATTATATTCTTCAAATCTTTCGTCAATTTGTTCAAACCTTTCGTCAATTTGTTCGAATCTTTTGTCGATCTGCTCGAATCTTTCGTCAATTTGTTCGAATCTTCTGTCAATCTGCTCAAACCTTTTGTCAATTTGTTCGAATCTTTTGTCAATCTGCTCAAATCTTTTATCAATTTGCTCAAACCTTTTGTCAATTTGCTCAAACCTTTTGTCAATTTGCTCAAACCTTTTGTCAATTTGCTCAAATTGCTGACTTATTTTATTAAATTCTACTTGCATTTTGTCCCATAACTGATCCAAATTATTAATCATTCTACTCCCTCCTTCCGAATAAAAAATATTAATACATTTCATAAATACTTTGCTGTTAATATTCTTGAAACTCATGAATTAATTCAATTTGATTTAAACTACATAAGAATTAAAATTTTGAAATAAAAAATATAGATAAACTATGTTTGCATTTTAACATGTTTACCTATATTTTGCAAGTAATTTTTTGTTAATTTTTGGTATTTTTTGATATATTAGCTTTATCTTTCTTCTTTTATTGAACAATTTCTTTCTTTTTTATCTTTTATTGTATAGGAAACATCTACTTTCCTCTCCGCCCTATATCACATTTTCCTATGCAACAAGGTTTAATTACATCTTATTTGGCATTTCTATTCCTAATAAATTAGCGCCTGCTTTTAATACTTTTCCAACCGCATATGTTAAGTATACTCTAGCATTTTGCACTTCTTTATCTTCTACTAATATTTTGTTATCATTATAGAAATTACTAAATGCTTTTGCTAAGTCAATCAGATATCTTGATAATATAGATGGTTCTTCCTTTTCTGTTACTTGTATTAATATATTTTCAAAATTGTATATCAATTTAATAATATTTTTTGATGCTTCATCTAATAATTTATCAAATTTGATTTCTTCTATTGTTGGCATATATCCTGCTTTTTCTAAAACACTTTTTGTACGTACATAAGTATATTGCACATATGGTCCTGTTTCTCCTTGGAAGTTTAATATTTGATTCCAATCAAATACTTCATCTTTAATTCTACTATTTGATAGATCATTAAAAATAACAGCACCTACTCCTACTTTTTTAGCAACTTCATCTTTATCTTCTAATTCTGGATTCTTTTCTTCTATAATTTCTTTTGCTCTTGTGATAGATTCATTTAATAATTCTTCTAATTTTACGATATTCCCTTCTCTTGTTGACATTTTTCCTGTTGGCAATGATACCATCCCAAATGGTACATGTTTTAATCCATTTGTATACTTTTCATCTATCCCTAATAATTTTGCTACTTCAAATACTTGTTTAAAGTGTAAAGTTTGTTCATAAGATACAACATATAATGCTTTGTCAAAATCATAAGTTCTTGCTCTGTATAAAATAGCAGCTAAATCTCTAGTAGCATATGTTGTTGATCCATTTGATTTTTGTATAATACATGGTGTATTAATCCCTTTATCTTCTAAATCGATAATCTTAGCTCCCTGTGATTCTATCAAATTTCCAGTTTTTTCTAATGTTTCAATAACTTCTGGCATTTTATCTGAGTAAAAGGCTTCTCCATTCCATGAGTCGAAATGACTTCCTAATAAATCATAGACTTTTTGGAATTCTTTTAAACTTAAACTTCTAAACTTCTCCCAAATTTCTGTACAATATGGATCTCCATCTTCTAACAATTTAAAATTCATTCTACATTGTTCTAAAACATTTTCATCTTCTTTACATACTTGGTTAATACGAATATATATTTTAGTTAGTTCATTAATAGGGTCTTCTTCAATATTATATTCTTTTCCCCATAGTTTATATCCTTCAATTAATTTACCAAATTGTGTTCCATAATCTCCTAAATGATTAACACCTATTGTATGATAACCAAGATATTGATAAATATTGTATAAAGCTCCACCAATTACTGTAGAACGTAAATGTCCTATATGAAATGGTTTTGCAATATTAGGTGCTGAATAATCGATTACAATGTTTTTTCCTTTTCCTATTTCTGATTTTCCATATTCTTCTTGAACATCTATTTCTTTTAATACTGTTTCTATCATTTGTTCTTGTTGGATATAGAAGTTTAAGTAACCTCCTACTACTTCTACTTTTTCTATGATTGTTTCATCTATTTGCATTTTTTCTTTGATATCATTTGCAATCATTGGAGGTGCTTTTTTTAATTCTTTTGCTAATCGAAAACATGGAAATGCATAATCCCCATTATTGGCATCTTTTGGTATTTCAATATAGCTTTCTAATTCTTTTTCATCTATGTTAACTACTCTTGAAATAGTTTTTGCAATTATCTGTTTAAAATTTATCATATTTCTCTTCCCTTCTTTGAACTTTATACTTTAGAGACAGTCTTTAAAGTTCTTTTTTCTTACAAGATTATATTATGTTTATCTCTAAAAGTCAATTCTAATTTTTTTTATCATTATTTATAATATTCAATTAACTTCCATCCATACTGTTAAGAATATAGCTCTCTCTAATTTGAAAATTTTATGTAAATATACTATAATAAAGGTATAGTTATAAACTATAAAAGTAGAAAGGAGAGAGAGGTGAGCGATGCGCCCTCAAGAAACCACATGAGAAATTTAGTAAAAGTTGGCTTATTTGCTTTGGCTTGGGTTATTGCTGCAGACATCATAGATTTCACACTACAACATGATGACACTGGTATGATTACCCTGCTAGTGTTAGGAATTTTATGCTGGCTACCAGCAATACTAAAGTTGAAGGATATTCCATCTATCTTCAAGGATGAAAATCCCGACGACAAAACCAATGACTAAAAAACTCTCCCAGAAGGACATGAGGCGATATGTCTTGCTTTCCTCTGGGGGAGTTTTACTATTGCCTTTTCTTCCTTTTATTGATATACTAAATTTGTATTTTCAATGATACGATTACCATATATTTATTTTATATTTTAAGGAGGAAATTGAATATGTCTACACCACATAATGAAGCAAATTTAGGCGATATTGCCAAAACAGTTATCATGCCAGGAGACCCACTTAGAGCAAAACATATTGCTGAAAAATTTTTAGAAAATCCTAAATTGGTTAATCAAGTAAGAAATATTTATGCCTATACTGGAGAATACAAAGGAAAAGAAATAACCGTTATGGCTTCTGGAATGGGAATGCCTAGTATGGGAATTTATTCTTTTGAATTGTTTAAATTTTATGATGTTGAAAATATTATTAGAATTGGTTCTTGTGGAGCTTATGTTCCTGAGCTAAATTTATTTGATATTGTTTTATCAAAATCTGTTTTTACAGAAAGTACTTATGCTTTAGGTTTTAATAATGACGATTGTCATTTGATAGATACTAGTAAAGAATTAAATGAAATCATAAAAGAAACAGCTACTGAAAATCATATAAAACTTATTGAAGGTGATACAATATGTAATGATAGTTTTGACCCATATATGACACAAGAAGATTTTGATAAATTTATGGATAGAATTCATAAACAAAACTTTTATCCTTTAAGCGCTGAAATGGAAGCTTTTGCTTTATGTTATAATGCCAAAATGCTAAATAAAAAAGCAACCTGTTTAATGACAGTTGTTGATTCAAGATTTAAAACACAAGCTGCTACTTCTGAACAAAGAGAACAAGGCTTAGATAATATGATAAAACTTGCCTTAGATGCTAGTTTGAAATGTTAATGTCCAATTGGGGACATTTTAAGGGAAATTAGGGACGGACTCATTTTTCCCTTTCTAGAAAATTATATACAAAAAAATATAGAATATAAAAAAATGAAACAATTTAGCTTATACTAAATCGTGTAAT
This sequence comes from uncultured Clostridia bacterium, assembly GCA_904387305.1. GTDB lineage: Bacteria > Bacillota > Clostridia > TANB77 > CAG-508 > CAG-269. The sequence goes on along the minus strand of CAJFLB010000003.1, from coordinate 47,494 downwards.
GACTTTATATTCTATATTTTTTAGATAACTTAACTAAAAAAGGGAAAAACGAGTCCGTCCCCAATTTCCCTTTTCATTTATTTTTTTATTGATAATATTTTATATTTCATAACTCCTGCTGGTGCATTTACTTCAACTGTTTGATTTTTCTTAGCACCTAATAGTGCTTCTCCTAAAGGTGATTCATTTGATATTTTATTTTCAGCCAAGTTTACTTCTGTGGAACCAACAATTGTATATTCAATTTTTTCATCAAATTCAACATCTAATACTTTCACTTTATTACCAATTTGAACTGTTTCTGTATCTATATCTTTTTCATCTATAATTTTTGCATGTCTTAATTTATTTTCTAATTCAGCTATTTTTACTTCATTTTCTGCTTGTGCATTTTTTGCCTCATCATATTCTGAATTCTCAGATAAGTCGCCAAAGCCTAATGCTACCTTTATTCTATCAGCTATATCTGCTCTTTTTTCAGTTTTTAAAAAATTTAATTCCTTTTCTAAATTATTATACCCTTCTTGTGTTAATATAACTTCCTTTTCTTCCATAGTAATTCCTCCTTGAATTGTGTACTATACTGTACTTTCTTATTGTATTTGCATACTTTTCTTATTGCATAGGAAAATCAGCTTTTATTTTTTCCGTATGCAAAAAGGTTAAGTTTCCTATATTCGTGCAAAAATCACGAAGTGATTTTTACACATCTGAGTGTCGAAATCTTTGATTTCGGTTACACTCACTTTTCTTATCTTACGGCAGAAAATGAAATTTGTCAATACAAATTTCATTTTTTCTTTCCACATATTATATTTTATTATTCAAATGATTTTATATGCAGTGTATTTATCTGTAAATAAATTTTACATCTAACAATTTTAATCTTTGATATATTTTTTAATACCTCTCATGTAGTCTATTCCAGAAAAAATGGTTGCAATAGTTTGTATAATCATCATAATCGTTACAGCTAGATTTAATACAAAGTCAGCACCTTGTAGATTTCCTGCAAAACATGTTCCAAATGCATGCAAATCTAAAAACGCTAAGATAATTGCTATCATTTGGGTAACAGTTTTTAGTTTTCCCCATTTTGAAGCCGCAATCACTTCTCCACCTTTTTCTACCGCAATTAGTCTATATCCAGATACTAAAAATTCTCTTGCCAATACAATGATTGGAATCCAAGCTGGTAATTTATTCATTTCTACTAACATTAACATTGCTGCTAACACCAATATCTTATCAGCTAAAGGATCTAAAAACTTTCCAAATGCAGTTACTTGATTTTTACTTCTTGCTAAATATCCATCTAATTTATCTGTTAATGAGGCTAATATAAATATGAAATCGATAATTAAATATGTAATTGGTATTCCCCATAAATTTCCTTCTATTCCAAAAAATGGTATGATAACCATAATTGGTACTAAAATGACTCTAAATATAGTTAATTTATTTGGTAAATTCATTTTTCGACTCATTCCCTTCACAAAGGTTTGGTTTTGCGTTAAAAAATTTGAATTTTCTAACATTCCCTTTTATTCATTATTTTCTTATATTATATTTATATATTTAAAATTCTATTCTGTCAACATTTCAATTGCTTTTTGTAATTGCGTATCTTCACTTCTATCAACATTTAATATGCTTTCTACACTTTCAGGTAATTCTACAGTTTCGTCTGGCTGAATACCTACTTCATTGATTTCAGTCCTATTTGGTGTTAAATATTTTTCTGTTGTTATTTTTAATCCACTACCATCTGGAAGTGTTAATATTTGTTGAATAACACCTTTTCCATATGTTGTTGTTCCTACTATTCTAGCCTTTCCCAAGTCTTTTAATGCTCCTGCCAATATTTCAGATGAACTTGCTGTATTTTCATTTGTTAAAATAATTACTGGCATATTGATAATTGGGTCACTCTCATTTTTCTCTACAGTTTCTTTATTATCCTTATCTACTTCATATAATAGGACAGAATCTTTATCTGCAATATATCCTGCTATTTGTAAAGCTTCATCCACAATTCCTCCTCCATTATTTCTCAAATCAATAATTAAAGAAGTTATTCCTTGTGACTGTAATTCTTCAAATCTTGTTTTAAATTCTTCTGCAGTGTTTTCATCAAATGATGAAAATTTGATATATCCTATATTATTTTCTAGTACTTCTCCTTCTACTGGATTAACAATGATATTTTCTCTTGTAATTTCAAAGTCTAATGTTTCTTCTCCTCTTAAAATTTGTAATTTGACAGTTGATCCTTCTTCTCCTTTAATTTTAGTTGAAATCACTGTCATATCATCTGCTGTACATGGTTCTCCATTAACAGAGATGATATAGTCCCCTGGTTGAATTCCTGCTTTTTCTGCTGGGCTACCTTTTATTGGAGATAATACCATAATTTGATTGGTTTCTGTATCTTCTATCATATAGATACCAATTCCTACAAAATTTCCCATTGTATCTTCCATGTAATCTTCCATATCTTCTTTAGAAATATATTCTGTATATGGGTCACCTAATCCTTCTATATAACCTTGTATAGCTCCTTCTTTCAAGCTTTGTTCATCTACATCTCCCAAGTAATATTTATCAATGACTGCTCGATATGTATCTAATGTTTGTGAAATATCCTGGCTTTCGTCAGATGTCATTAATGTTAAATATTTATTTAAACTATCTCCTTTTACAAAATATTGATAAAAACCTATTGATGTTAATATAAAAGTTATAAATGCTACTAAAATAATAAGCATAATCATCTTATATATTTTATATTTCTTCTTTTCTTCCATTGATTTCCTTCCTTTCATGAAAATATTGCTCTCTATTAATCTATTATATTTCACAATCCAATTTAAATTCCAACTAAAAAATGTGCTTTTCGCTTTGCAAGAACTTTTATCTACTTTTCTAATTTAACTATATATATTTAAGTTCTCGAAGAAGCATAAAGATTTGTGGACGTGAAAAATTGCATAGCAATTTTTCTGTGCAACTTTGTTTTTTTGTTGAATAGGAAACAATATGAAACTTTTGGATTTCACAATACAAAGTGAAAATAAATTTCTTAATAGTTTATTTTCAAAAGAAAATCGAGTTTCCTATTCAACAAAAAAGGGATAGAATCCCTTCCTTAATCCCTTTTTTAGCTATTATTTTACCCTTTATCTTATACATTCAAAAAACTTTTATTATGGTAAATAATCTCTTGGATTTACTCTATTATCATATAATCCTGGACTGGTTCTTACTTCAAAATGTAAATGTGGACCTGAAGAATTTCCTGTACTTCCTACATTCATAATTTGTTGTCCTTGTGACACATATTGCCCTTCTGATACCCTTATAGAGCCAGATTGTCCATGTGCATATAATGTATATAATCCATTATAGTGTGCAATAATAACATAATTTCCATAACTATAATTTAATGCTTTTGCTGTATGTACCACACCATCAGCTACTGCATATACTGGTTGTCCATTAATTCCAGCTGAACCAAAGTCTACAGCTCCATGATATTGTCCACTTGAATAATACATTCCAGTCGTAATTCTTGAATATCCACTTGGAACTGGATAGATAAATCCAGAACTACTCACAGCTCCTCCACCTGTTGAAGAACCTCCATTTGATCCACTTCCACTTGAACTACTTCCTGAAGAACCTCCTCCAGAAGATGGTCTTTGCTGTGCTAATAATCTTTCAATTTCTGCTTGTTTTTGTTTAATTTCTTCATCAAGAGCCTTGTTAGCTTCTGTTATTTCATCAATTTGTTCTTGTATTTCTTGCTCTTCTGAAGATAATTGTGCTACATATGTATTTTTTTCTGCTTTTGCGCTTTGTAATTGAACAGACTTACTTTCTTTTTCTGCTTTTGATGTATCTAACTCTTGCTTACTTTGCTCTAGTGTTGTCTTTGCGTCTTCTATTTCTTGTTTCTCATTTTCAATACTTTCCATCAAGTTCATGTCTGCTTCTGCAATTTCAGAAATCATATAATAGTTTGAAATTAAATCTGTTAAACTTTTTGAAGAAAGTAACACATCTAAGAATGAAGTTTCTCCTGCCTCATATGTGGCTACTAATCTTTTTTCTAGCAATTCTTGTTGGCTATCATAATCTTTTTGTTTTTGATTAATTTGATTTTCAGCTTCTGTGATTTGATTATTCAAATCTGTTATCTTGGTATCTAATTCATTAATTTGATTTTCATAATCTGCAATTTCATTCTCGATTGCTTCAACTTGCTTTAAAGCCTCACTTTTTTCTTGAGTCACTTGTTCTTTCTGATTTTCTGCATCTTTTAATTTTTCCTCATTAGATGCTTGCTGGTTTTGTAAATCAGTAATTTCATCAGCATATACCATTACATTAAACTGTAGTACGAATATAGTAATGATTAATCCCCCTAGTATTTTACCAAATATTTTTTTCATAAGTTCCTCCTTTTTCCTTTTACAATAAGGTCAAATTTTTATATTCGTGAAATACTATGAAGTCGTTTTTGTAAATTTATGTATAATTTTTTATTGTACACGTTTCCCTTTTGTGCGTTAAAATGTTCTTATTGGTTTTTATTATGGTAAATATGGTGTTGGATTCACTGGTCTACCATTTACTCTTACTTCAAAATGTAAATGATATCCTGTTGAATTTCCTGTTGTTCCGACACTCATGATTTGTTGGCCTTGACTAACAGATTGTCCTGGACTAACTAATCTTGAACCTGGTGCACCATGTGCATATAATGTCATTGTTCCATCATGATGATTAATAACAATATATTCTCCATAACTTTTATAATTTCCATTTGGATATTTTAATGCTGTTGAAGTGACAACTGTTCCTGCTTTTACTGCTAATACTGGCTTTCCAGAAATGCCTGCTCCACTAAAATCAACACCTGTATGGCCTGCATATCCCATCCAACCAGTTGTAATACTATATCCTACGACTGGTCTAATATATCCACTGGCACTTGGATTGTTTGGTGTATTAGAAACATTTGAGCCACCAGAATTTGCTGCTTCTTTTCTTGCAATTTCTTCTAGTTCTGCTTGTATAGCTCTTTTGTCTTGTTCAAATTGTTCTAATTCTGCTTGTGTATTTTTTTCTTGTTCATTTAATTGTGCCACATAAGTATCTTTTTGATTTTTTGCATTTTGTAATTCTGTTGCTTTTTGTTGTTTTTCTGTTTTTGCATTATCTAATTCTTGCTTACTTGTTTCAAGAGTTTGCTTTGCCTTTTCTATCTCTTCTTGTTCTTTCTTAATCTTGTCCATTAATTCCATATCACTTTGTGTAATTTCAGATAACATATAATAATTTGAAATTAAATCTGTTAAACTCTTTGAAGAAAATAAGACATCTAAGTAAGAAGTTTCACCTGCTTCATAAGCAGCAACTAATCTTTTCTCTAATAATGCTTCTTTATCATCATATTCTTCTTGTTTTTTATTTAATTGTGCTTGGGCCTCTTCTATTTGTGAATTCATATCTGATATTTTTGTGTTTAATTCATCAATTTCTGATTGTGCAGAGGAAATTTGCATAATCAATTCTTCTACTTGTTGCAATGCCTCTGATTTTTCTGCATCAATATTTTCTAATTCTTCTTTTGCTTCTTCTATTTTTTTGTTTGTTTCCTTACTACTTGCATTTAATTCTGATTTTGTTGCAGCCATTACAATATTAAATTGTAATATAACAACTGCTATTACCATCATTCCTAGAATTTTGATTGCTATTTTTTTCATTACGTTTTTCTCCTTTTTTTCTCACATTTGTTCCTTGTTATATAGAAAAAATCAGATTTTTTTAATATACAACAAATTGAATTCTTAATATTGTGCTGTTTTATCTGTTTCGTCTTGTGAATCTTCCTCTTTCTCTGAACCTGGAATAAGTCCAGTTGTAATATATGGTAATGGATCTGTTACCACTCCATTAATTCTAACTTCAAAATGAGCATGTGGCCCTGTTGAATATCCTGTTGAACCTACCTTCAAAATAGGTTCACCCTTTTTAACAGTTTGTCCAACCTGTACCAAAATTTCTGAGCCATGTGCATATAGTGTAGAAATACCTCCTCCATGGTCTATCATTACCATGTTTCCATAGGCCGTATTATATTCTGCTTTTGTTACAATTCCATCATTTGCTGCTACAAATTCTGCTCCAATTGGTGCACTAATATCTACTCCTGTATGTAACTTATATTGTCCCGTAATCGGATGTACTCTCATTCCATAATTTGAGGTAATTGTGGTATAATTTGGTACTGGCCAAGCAAGCACTCCCCCTATATATACTGAGTCTAATCCTTTTACTGCAAGTTCTAATATTTGATTATTGACATTTTCATATTGTGTGGTAATTTCATCAATTTGCGCTTGCTTTGCTTTTTCTTCATCTGATAACTTAGATATATAATTTTCTCTTAATGCTTTGGTATTTTGCAACACAGTTGAGGTTTGTGTTTGCTTTTTTAACGCTACTGTTAGAGCTTCTTGATTTGTTACTAATTTTTGTTTTGCTTCTTCAATTCCTTTTTTTTCTGCTTCCACATCATCTAGCAAATTTTTATCTACTAATGTAATTTCTGTAATCAAATAATAATTTGATAAAAATTCTGAAATATTACTTGATTTTAAAAGTACATCAATATATTTTATATCACTTGATTCATAAATAGCAACTAATCTTTTTTCCATAATTTCTTTTTGCTTTTCATAATTTTTCTCTGCTACATCTAATTGTGATTGAATACTTGCTATTTCATCTTGTAAAGTTTTTACTTGATTATTTAAATCCTCGATTTCATTTTCTGATGTTCTAATTCTTTCATCTAATTTTTCTATTTGTTGTAAATTTTCTGATAATTGACTTTGTACTTCTTCTAGTTCTTCATGAGATTGCTCTATTTGGTCTTGTAAATCTTTTTGTTGTGTTTGCAACTCTGTTATATTACTATTATTTTCATTGCTTTCCGTATTATTTGTTGTATTTTCTTCCGCATATACCATAGTTATATGCGTACAAATGATGATAAAAGCTAAAACCACACATAAAAATTTACGCATGCTCTACTCCTTTATACTTTTAAATATTTTCTCATAGAAATAATACTTCCTATGGCTCCTATTCCTACTCCTAGTAGCATATATACAAATATAATCGAACTAAACATTTCTGAAAATCCTACTAAGCTAATGCCAACCGTTCTCATAAAGCTTGAGTTTACCATTTGTTCTGCTATAAAGTTATAAGCAATTGCTATAACAACTATAGAAATGGCACTTGCGATTACTCCTATAATCATACCTTCTACAATGAAAGGCCATCTAATAAAACTATTGGTTGCTCCTACATATTTCATAATTGAAATTTCTTTTCTTCTAGCATGTACAGTTAATTTGATTGTATTTGCAATAATAAACACAGATATAATGATTAATAATATTAAAATCACTCCTGTTACAATTTTTACACCATTTGCAAAATCAATTAAAGTTGCAACAACTTCATTCGCATTTGTTATCTTTTTAACATTTTCTAGTTTAGAAATTTGGTCTTGTACTTGTGTATTTAGATTTAAGTCTGTTAATGTTACAACATAGGATGCTGTAAAAATGTTGTTTTCACCTTCATATCCCTCTAGTAAGTCTTCATTTTCTGCAAATCTTTCTTTCATCTGATTTAATGCTTCTTCTTTTGATACATATTCTACGGTGTTAACACCTTCTATTTGATTAATGTCTTCTCCTAATTTCTTAATTTGCTCATCTGTGGCCTCATCTGTTGCAAATACTTGAATTCCTTGCTCAGATTCGACTTCCTGTACAAAATGGTTAATATTTTCACTTAAAATTAAAAATACCCCAAAAATAATCATTGTTGCCCACATAATCATCAGTGACGCACCTGTTGATTTTTTGTTTTTAAATACATTACTAAATCCTTCTCCAATTAAATATCCTAATATATTATATTTCACAGTTCATACCCACCTTTTTTATCATCTTTTATGATTTCACCTTTTCTAATATGTATAACCCTTTTCTTCATCTGGTCAACAATGTCTTTGGCATGTGTTGCTACAACTACTGTTGTTCCTCTCATGTTAATATCATTTAATAAAGTCATGATATCCCATGCTGTATCTGGATCTAAGTTTCCTGTTGGCTCATCTGCAATTAGCATAGATGGATTATTTACCAAAGCTCTGGCTAAAGCAACCCTTTGTTGTTCTCCTCCAGATAATTCATTTGGATACATTTTTGCTTTTCCACTTAATCCAACTAATGAAAGTACCATTGGAACTTGTCTTCTAATATGTCTTGGTGTTGCTCTTACAATATACATTGCATAAGCAACATTGTCATATACAGTTTTGTCTGGTAATAGTCTGAAATCTTGAAATACAACTCCCATACTTCTTCTTAAATATGGAATTCTATTTGGTTTTAAAAATGTAGTATCTTTTCCATTGATTATAATATTTCCTGAAGTTGGTTCTTCTTCTTTTAAGATTAATTTAATTAAAGTAGATTTTCCACTTCCTGAAGATCCAACTAAAAAAGCAAATTCGCCTTTGTCAATTCTAAAATTTGCATTTTTTACTGCTTTTGTACCTGTATCATATGTCTTTGTGACATTCCTAAATTCAATCATCTTTTGCTCTCCTTATCTATTTTTTCGCATAATATTCTATTATATAATTTATTCTATCTAATCATAACAATAAAGAACAAAATTTGCAATAGTTTTTAAATAAAAAAACGATAGAAAATGTTGACTTTTTTGCATTTTCTATCGTTTTTCTCCGTTTTTCTTTGTTTCAGAAAATTCACACAAAATTTACAATTAATAATTAAATTTTTCTGTATAGTCACATACTGTTTTACCTTCTTTATCTTGAATCGCCTCTCTAATAGATTGAAGAAATTTTCTATTTCCTTGTATTATCCCATTTGTTTCTTATTCTTTTTCATATTTTATCCCCTATAAATTCACAATCCTTTGATTTTCTTTTCTCTTCATTTCGAAATTCATTTTAATTATTTTTTACAGTTTTTATAATCTCTTCACTAGTTAATCCAAAATATTTTAGTAATTCTACTGCATTTCCAGATTTTCCAAACGTATCTTTAATTCCCATTCTGTCTAATTTACAAGGATATTCTTCTGTTAAGACTTCGCTAATGGCACTTCCCAAACCACCAATGATACTGTGGTCTTCTATAGATATTAATTTTTTCGTTTCTTTTGCTGATTTGATAATCATTTCTTTGTCAATTGGCTTAATCGTATGTATATCTACAACTCTAATATAAATTCCTTCTTTTTCAAGAAGTTCTTTTGCTTTTATTGCTTCTGCAACAACCACACCTGTTGCGAAAACAGTTGCATCTGTTCCATCTCCTATTTGTACTGCTTTTCCAATTTCGAATGTTTGGTTTTCTTCATAAATTCCAGGTGTTGCCAATCTCGCCAATCTTACATATACAGGTCCTTTTATTTTTGAAATTTCCTCTATTAAATATTTTGTCTCTATATCATCTGATGGACATAAAACTGTCATATTTGGTAAAGCTCTCATTAATGCTAAATCTTCTAACATTTGATGTGTTGCTCCATCTTCTCCTACAGTAATTCCAGCATGGGTTGCGCATATTTTTACATCTAAATTTGGATAACAAATACTTGAACGTATTTGGTCATAAGCACGTCCTGCTGCAAAAGCTGCAAAAGTACTAACATATGGAATTTTCCCACAAGAAGCCATACCTGCAGCTACTCCCATCATATTAGCTTCTGCTATTCCCATGTCAAAAAATCTGTCTGGAAATTTTTTTGCAAAAATACTGGTTTTTGTTGCTGCTGATAAGTCTGCATCTAAGACCACGATGTCCTTATTTTCCTCTCCTAATTTTTCTAAAATTTCTCCATAACTTTGTCTTGTTGCTTTTTTCTCTTCTTTCATGAAAAATTCACCTCTCACTTTCTTATATTCGTGTAATAATTGTAAAGCAATTTTACACATGTGGCAAATCCACTTTTCTTACAATATTGCTCCAATCATACCTGCATCATTATCTAATATCGCTGTTTGAATATTAATTTCTTTTCTCTCATTAAATAATAAATTATCTTTTAATAGTTTCGTTTTCAGTTTATCTAAAAAGACTTCTTCATAGAATACAAAACTTCCACCTATTCCAATTGCTTCTGGTTCGAAAATATTTATCAAATTTGATATTCCTATACTTAAATATTCTATGTATTGTTCTACTAATTTATTGGTTTGTATATATTTCGGATTATTTTTATCCATTTTTCTTAACATGTCTAGTAATTCTTTTCCACTAGTTCTTTCATCTAAATTTAAAATTTCTCTTAGATTATCTTTAAATGCTTTCATAGAAGCATATGTTTCCCAGCAACCTCTTTTTCCACATTTACATAGATTTCCATTTTTTTCTATTAACATATGTCCAAATTCACAACCAGGCAATTCTCCTGTATGTAATAATTCATTGTGGATAATCACTGCTCCACCAATTCCTGTCCCTAAAGTTAAAAATATACTTCTATCATATGATTTTAATGCACCATATGCATTTTCAGCCAATGCTGCACATTTTGCATCATTTCGAATTTTGATTGGTAACTTTATCTTTTCTTGTAAATTTTTCACTATCTCATAATTTTTCAATCCTAAATTAACTGATTTCACAACTATATCATTTTTTACGGTTCCTGGTATAGCAATTCCCATTTCTGTAATTTTATATTGTTGTAAGAAATTCATTGTTTTTTCAATGATATAATCTTCTATTACTTTTTTAATTGTATTTTTTTCAGCTTTTGTAATTCTTTTTTCTACTTTCTCTAATATTTTCCCTCTATTATCCACAACACCTATGGCAATATGACTACCACCTAAATCAATTCCTATTTTCATTTTAGGTTCACCACTTTCTTGAAATCCCATAATAATTTACTATTTTGTCTATTTGTGTTTTGATTATATCATATAACATTTTTTTGAACAATAGGGACATACCATTATTTTAAATAAAAAATTTATACCAAGATAATACAAATATAAGGTTTAAAATATTAGACATACCTAAAATAAATCCATAATCTATATTTTTACCATAATCTTTTTTCTCTCTCCTAACTCTTTTTCGTATATTTTCTATCTTATGCATCAATAAATTTATCGCTACAACAAGCGCTGTCATAATAATCGTATTAATAACAACATATTCTCCTGTAAAAATAACCATAGTTAAAACTGTTAAAATAATTCCGTTCACATAACTGTTTTTAGCATATTTTTTTAATGTAACTGTATCTAAAATTAAAATAATAACATAAAATACTAAATATATAATATATCTATATATACTATCTTTTTCTACTACACATAGATATATTATATATGCAATAGATAATAAAACTCCATACATAGATATTGATTTTTCAATTTTTCGATTTTCTGCATCAATTCCTGCCATAATAAAAATAAAACACAAATAAAGTGCCATAAATGCACCTTCTGCAAGTAAAATTGGATTTAGATTATCCATATTGATATTCATTAAATATGCTATTATAACAAAGGTAAATCCTGATAATATTTCTATTATAAAATATCTTGGTCTGATTTTTTCTTTACAGTATCTACATTTTCCTAATAAAAAAATATAACTAAATACAGGTATTAAATCTAAAAATTTTAATTTATGGTTACAATTTGGACAGTAGGAATGTGTATGTATAATATCTTGTTTTTTAGGTATTCTGTATATTGCTAATGTAAAGAAACTACCAAATACAGATCCCATTATGAATATTAATATATATAGTACTATATTCATTTTTTCTCCTTTTTCCTCATTCACGATATTGTTATTCTCAAACCATACACACTAAAGTGTGTATGGTTATGCTATCTGATAACTTATCTATTATCTTACATCTGTTCTGTAACAATTTTTCCTGTTGAAGGTTCAACATAAATGTCTTGTCCTTGTGCAAAATCAACTTTTATTACTGAAACTTCCTCTTCTAAATCATCTTCAGAAATATTTAATGTTGTATCTGTAACATCCGTTATACCTGCATCTGAAGTAGTTCTATTTATTGCTGCTTTTAACTCGTCTTTATTGATTTCCAAGGTAGCTGGTGAATTATTTGTATTTGTAATATTTGCTGCTATAGCACCACCTTTATTATATTCTGCTAGTAAATCTTCTACCGCTATGTTAACAATTTCCTCATTACTTTTTTGTGTGGTTACTGTTTGAGTTTGTCTTGTATCTGTAATCTCTGCAAGCATAGCAATTGAAACTACTGCTAAAATTAGTAAAACAATAATTGTAATCACTAAAGCTACTAATGTAATACCACTTTGATTTTTCACTTTGTGTACCTCCTTTTTTTTGGAATAAGTTAATATATGAATTCTAGTTTATTTTATCATCCATAATGTAAAAATCAATACTTTTTAATTCATTTTAATGCAATTGTAATTGAAGTGTATTCAAATTGTAATATTTAATTTTTTTTACTATTTTTGGTCTTCATATATATTCTTATATTAAGACAATTTTAACTATTTTTTTTGCACTTTACATATAAAAAATCCATCTGTTTCATCATTTTGATATAATTGAATTTTACTCCTATTTTCTATTTTAGATATTTTTACATATTCAAAATTTTGATTATTTTTTAAAAATTTTTCGATAACTTTGTCATTTTCTTCTTGAAAAATACTACATGTTGAATAAACCATTTGTCCTTTTGGTTTTAGATATTTTGAACAAGTTTCTAATATATTTTGCTGAATTTGCGTAATTTCTTTTATATCTTCTGCCTTTCTTTTCCATTTGATATCTGGTTTTCGTTTTAAGACCCCCATTCCCAAGCATGGCACATCTAATAAAATTTTGTCGAATTTTTCTTTGTATTCTTCTTTATATATCATTGCATCTTGACATTCTGCTTTTATCATATGAATGTCTAATCGTTTTGCATTTTTTTCTACCAATTGCACTCTATGAGGATGTAAATCCCAAGCAATAATCTCTCCTTTGTCTTCCATTAATTCTGCCATATAGGTTGTTTTTCCTCCAGGGCTGCTACAAGCATCTAATATGCGTTCATTTGGTTTTGGATTGACTATTTTTGCAATTAATCCTGCACCTTCATCTTGAACTGTGAAATATCCTTGCTTAAATAAATCTAATTGTTCTATGTTTTTTGCTTTCTCTAATATTAAAAAATCTTCTAGTTTTCCTTCTTGAAAGGTTATATTTATTTCTTTTAACAAATTTTCTAACTCTTCTTTATTGGTTTTTAAACAATTAATTCTAATTGTAACTTTTGGTTTTATATTAGAAGCCTTACAAATTTCTTCTACTTTTTTTATATCATTTTCTTTTAATAGTTCTTCAATAATCCAAACCGGCATAGATGTTGTTTTTGAAATTCTTTCAATTGGATTTTCAATTTCAGCAAATGATTCATAATCTTTTTTATCCACTTTTCTTAAAATAGCATTCACAAAATTGCTGCTTCCTTTATGTCCATATCGCTTTGCTAAATTAACACTTTCATTAACTGCAGCTGATTTTGGAACTTTATCTAAAAAAATAATCTGGTAAATTCCCATTCTTAAGATATTTAAAATCCATGGAGAAATTTTTTTTAGTTTCAGTTTTGAATATTTTTTTATAATTTCATCTATTGTTAATTTCCATGAAGTAACGCCATATACAATTTCTGAAATAAAGCCAGTATCTCTATCATCTAGTTTATTTTTATTTTCCTTGATATTTTCGTCTAAAGCAATATTAGAATATGCTTCTTCTTTATCAATTTTATATAAAGTTTTTAACGCAATTTCTCTTACAATATCCATTCTTTTTTGTTTTTTCTCCTTCTCATTTTTTACTTACTTTTCCATATCCTTTTTATTCATTTAAATTATATACTGTAATTTATATTTTTTCTAGCAGTTTTGCATATTTTTTATTTTTTGGGAAAACATACTTTTAAAAGATTTAGAAAAATTTAGAGCAAAAACAAGTTTTTATCTAAAAATGATTAATCAAAAATTGTTGGAATGGAGGTTTTTATAATGGAAATCAAAAAACATTTAATTATTACTGGCAATTCAACTGTATCATGGAAAGATGCAATTATAAAAGCTGTTGCAGAAGCTTCAAAAACAGTTGATTATCTTTCTGATGTCAGAATTTTAGAGCAAAGAGCAAGCATTAGCGGAGACAAAATTTCTGAATATTTTGTTGATCTAGATATTTCATTTTCTATTGATTTAAATAGAAAAGATAATAAAGATGCTTAATTTTTAGGAAAGGAATTATGTATAATGGAAAATCCAACAGAAACAAAAAAAACATATCAAGATTATGTGGACAAAAAATCTCCTAACTCACCTATACTAAAAAATTGTTTTAATGCTTTTTGGGTTGGAGGCCTTATTTGCACAATTGGGCAAATTATACTTAATATTTGCAAAGATAGAGGATTTGATACACAAATCTCTGGGACAATTGTTTCCATTTTGTTAATTGGTTTGTCAGCTTTTCTTACTGGTTTAAATATTTTTAACAAAATTGGAAAATTTGCTGGTGCAGGTTCTTTAATTCCCATTACTGGATTTGCCAATTCTATTGTTTCTCCGGCAATGGAATATAAGTCAGAAGGATATGTCATGGGAGTCGGTGGAAAAATGTTTACTGTTGCCGGACCTGTTTTGGTATTTGGTATTTCTACCTCAATATTAGTTGGCATTATCTACTTAATTTTTAATACACAAAATATTACTTTAGTTTAGAGTGCAGAGCTATTCAGGGACATTGGGACCAGGTCCATTTGGACCCATTAAAATAGGTCCAAATGGACCTGGTCCCAATGTCCCCGAATAGCTCTGCACTTAGATAAAAAGGAGTTGAATATATTGGAAAAATTAGGAAAACAAACTATTAAGTTTAACACACCTCCTTCTATCATAGAATGTGCCTCTATTGTTGGTCCAAAGGAGGCTGAAGGTCCTTTAGCTAAATATTTTGATCAAACATTAGATGATGAATTTTGGGGAGAGAAAACTTGGGAAAAAGCAGAAAGTAAAATTATAAAAGAAACTGTAAATATGGTTATTCGAAAAGCTCGGAATTTCAGCCAGTGATATTGATTGTATGTTTGCAGGAGATTTACTTAATCAGTGTATTTCTTCCAGTTTTGGGTTAAGAGATTTAAAAATTCCGTTTTTTGGTGTATTTGGTGCTTGCTCTACTTTTGTGGAATCTTTAACATTAGGTGCTATTTGTGCTGAAAGTTTTGCAAACTATGTGTTATGTGCCACTTCTAGTCACTTTTGTAGTGCAGAAAAACAATTTCGATTTCCTTTAGAATTAGGAAATCAACGACCTCAAAGTAGTCAATGGACAGTAACTGGCTCTGGTAGTGCTATTGTTTCCAAAAATGGAAACGGACCTTACATTACACATGTTACACCTGGAAAAATTATTGATATGGGGATAAAAGATGGAAATAATATGGGGGCTGCTATGGCACCAAGTTTTGCTGATACATTAACAACCCATTTCCAAGATACTGGAAGAAGTCCTAATTACTATGATGCAATTATTAGTGGTGACTTAGGCTATGTAGGAAAAGATATTGCTATTGACCTATTAAAAACCAATGGTTACAACATAAAGAATAATTATAATGATTGTGGTGTTCTAATTTTTGATAAAGAAACACAAGATACGCACAGTGGTGGTAGTGGTTGTGCCTGTTGTGGAACTGTCTTTTCTGGATATTTTTTCAAACAATTAAAAGAAAGAAAAATGAAAAGAATTTTATTAATCGCGACTGGTGCTTTGATGAATTCTACAAGTTCTCAACAAGGAGAATCCATTCCTGGTATCGCCCATGCTATTAGTATTGAAAATTTATAAATGTTATGATTAAGAACGGATGAATAATTGTATAGATTATTTATATAATTATTTTTAACTTACGAAAGGAATGAAATTTTATGAATGAAGTTGATTGGAGTGCTGTTTTTGAATGGTCTTCACTTCTAAAATGTTTTGTTGTTGGTGGTTTAATTTGTGTAATCGGTCAAATTTTAATTGATAAAACAAAATTGACACCTGCTAGAATTTTAGTCATTTTTGTTACTCTAGGTGCTATTTTAGGTGGATTAGGAATCTATCAATATTTAGTAGACTTTGCAGGTGCTGGTGCAACTGTTCCTTTAACAGGTTTTGGCTATAATTTAGCTAAAGGTGCTATAGAAGAAGTTAAAAATATTGGATTGATTGGTGCTTTCACAGGTGGTGTAAAAGCTGCTGCTGGACGGAATTGCTGCTGCCATATTCTTTGGATATTTAGCTTCTTTGATTTCAAAACCAAAAATGAAGAAACAATAATCATTTTTGCATATGAAAATGAACCCAAATTATTGAACTTTTTGTCTAATAATTTGGGTTCACTTTTATATGCTACTTAGTCTTTTCTTTTATCTATCGATATTTTTATATCTATAATAAGCAAATCCTCCAAATATAATAACTAAAACAGCTACTATAATTTTAAAAGTAATTCCACCTGCATATGGTAAGATACTTGATGCTACTGTATTATCTTCATTTTGATTTGCATTTTCATTTCCATTGTTCGTATGATTGCTATTATTACTACTATTGTAATTTAATACATCATCAATGCCACCTACCATAACACCATCTATATAACATTCTGGCTCTACTTGATTATCTACTTCTAATGTAACAATTTGTTCTGTGCTTTGTTGATTTACTTTTGCCACTTCTCTAATGTATACATATAGATTATCTGATTCTGTTATTTCTGTGTAATTTTGTAATTCTTCTGATTTCAAATTTAAGGTAATTGAATAAGTTCCATCATTTTCTTTTACTGCTTCTGTTTTGGTCCAATTTGTTATATTATCATCGCCTTGTGTTCCTGAAACATAGTAATAATATGCATATGTATTGCTTTCATCTCCTATTTTAATGCCAGATATTTTGATTGTATTTTCACTTGATGCATGTGATAAATCATCTGAGCTAAAATATAATTTTGATTCTGTTATAACAGACTTTGCATTTGAAAAGTCTGATGTAACTGGTTTTTCTTGAGGATATTCTGGCGTTTCTTCACCTGGATTCTCTGGTTCTTCTGGTATTTCTGAAGTTGTATATGCTTTAATACATAAATTTCCTCTTAGCTCTTCATCTTCCATAGTTGCTAAATCCATCCAAATATTATTATTAAAATCTTCTTCTGAAGCACAGAAACTTTCTCCTTCATTATACACAGCATCTTGCCACATTGTCTCTGCTACTGGACTTTCTAATGCAAATTCTTTTGTATTATCATCTGTTATGATTTGTACAACAACTACAAATGAATCTCCTGTTAATTTTATTGGTTCCTCAAATTCTATTGTATGATATCCCGGTTCAATTGTATCTGTTTCTCCTGCTACTAATTGTACTTCTTGCAAATCTTCTTTTGCCTTACTACTTCCATTTGGATTAACAAATACTTTACAAGTATATCCTTGGAATGTATAAATACTAATTTTATCTATATATTCTGTCTTTGTTGTATCTCTTTTAAATACATTTGCTAAACTCAAAGCATCCTGTCCTGAAAATATGATATTATTACTTGCTCCTAATGTATCAATTTGATATACCTTTTCATAATCTTTTGTATTCGTTGCTTTTTCAATTCCTATTAAGTTTTTGTATACATTACAATCTTCATAGGAAATATACATATATCCTTTATCTCCTAATTCAACTACAAGATCTTCTCCTTGTATACTGACTTTGTCTTCACCATATGAGGCTTTATAAATAGTTAAGATAATCTCATCTGGTATTTTATCTGCTGTATCCCATCCCATAGATTCACAATATGATTGCTGTTGTTCAAACATAGACTGTTTTACCGTACTTAGTTTTTCTGAAATAGTATCTCCCCATGAATTTTTGATAATCCATGCTCCATTTTCTGTAGGTCTTTGACCTTCATTAAAGTTGTCAACACTATAATTATCATCCCAACCAATAATAACAACTGTATGATCCATAGATTCAACTATAGGATTAGTACAATAAATTGCACCTGTTTCATTGTTATAAGCATTTCCTAATAAATTTGCACCATGAATTCCAGCATAAATTCCTCCATAATTAACAATATGTTCTTTGATTTTTGGCATAATTTCTGCTCTTTCTGATGCATCTGTTGCTGGGAATTCTACTGTATCATATAATGTTGCTTGTACTTCTTTATTTTGTATTTCTGAAATATCTATATTTTCTTCACTATTTTCAAATGGTAAATCGCTTTCATTTACTACTCCTAGCCCATTTGCCATATATTGTGTAGCCAAATAAATATTTCCACCATCACTTAATTTTTTTGTATATCCATATTCATTTGTTTCACCATTTAAAAATGCTGATTTTGCTGTTGCATAATTCATATGTTTTTCTGAAAAATCATATGTAACAGTTGTATTTGAATCATTTTTATCTTTCAATGCTAAATGTGATTCCAACATTCCTATCGTTGCAAAAGCCCAACAAGAATTTGTTGTCATTTGATTTTTAATTGTTACATTCTCTGGAATAATATCCTTCAAACTATATTTTGCTGATATAGTTGCTCTTAATAATTGTTGAACCCTAAACACATTATTTAATTCTTTTAAATATGTTGCATTGTCTTTTTGTGTTATAATATCATATTTTCTAGGTTCTATTGTATTTTCTTTTTCCTCATCACTAAGTTGTAACCATTGTTCATATTCTTCTGAATATTCATCTTTTGTTAGTTTACTTTCCAAATCTGTACTTGCAAATACCCATCCAAAAGAAAATGTAGACACAATAATTAAAAATAAACTCATTATTTTTATAATACTCTTCTTCATTTTTACTCCCCTTTTCTCTTTTTACTTTTGTTCCTCCTTTACAAAATATCATGTATTATATTTTTTTTCAATATATTTCATTTATTTTATTTGCTTTTAACCTTATTGTAATCTTTTTGTAACTGTTTTGTCATTTTTGTCTATTTTCAAAATATGATACCTAGAAAACACAAAAAAATAAAGTTATTTTATTTTCATAAAATAACTCCATTCTTTTTATCTATGCTTTTTTTGCAATTTCAGCAATTTCTGTAAAAGCTTTTGGATCTGTTATAGCAATGTCTGCCAACATTTTTCTATTGATTGTTACATTTGCTTTTTTTAATCCAGCAATTAATCTGCTATATGTTGTTCCATTTATTCTTGCTGCTGCATTAATTCTTGCTATCCATAATTTTCTAAAATTACTCTTTTTATCTTTTCTTCCTACATAAGCATATGATAAAGATTTCATAACTGCTTGGTTTGCATTTCTAAATCTATAATGTTTTGCTCCAAAGTATCCTTTGGCTTGTTTTAATATTTTTTTATGTCTTGCTCTTGTTGTTCTTGCTGTTTTTACTCTTGCCATATCTATCACCTTCCTTATTTTCTATTTTCTCTCATTAATTACCATATGGTAATAATTTTTTGATTGTATTCATACATGTTTTGTCTGCATAAGCATTTTGGATTTTTCCTGATTTTTTTTGTCTTTTTGTTTTGTTTGCTAATAAGTGTCTTCTGTTTGATTTTGTTCTTTTTACTTTTCCTGTTGCTGTTAAAGAATATCTTTTCTTTGCAGCTTTATTTGTTTTTAATTTTGGCATAAGTCATTCTCCTTCCTATTTTTTTATTTTTCAGTTTTTTTAGCAAGAATTGTAAACATATTTCTTCCTTCAAGCTTTGGTGCTTTTTCTACTACTGCTATATCACTCATATCTTCTATGAATTTATTTAAAACAACCTCACCTGCTTTTGAATTGTTTACTTCTCTTCCTCTAAATCTAACTGTTATTTTTACTTTGTTTCCATCTTGTATAAATTTTTTAGCATTTTTAGATTTGAAACTAAAGTCATGTTCTTCAATATTAGGAGTTACTCTTATTTCTTTTATTTCGAAACTTTTTTGTTTTTTCTTAGCTTCTTTTTCTTTTTTTGCTTGCTCAAATTTATATTTTCCATAGTTCATAATTTTACAAACTGGTGGATTTGCATTTGGCGCAACTAAAACTAAATCTAGATTTTTTTCTTCTGCTCTGTCTAAAGCTTCATTTAAAGAAATAACACCTATTTTTTCTCCATTATCTCCTATTAATTGAACTTCTTTTGCTCTTATTTGACCATTAATTGGTAATTCTTGTTTTATACAAAACACCTCCAATACTCTGACAAATTTTCTATAAAATAAAAAAATTTGACTTTTGTTACAAGTCAAATTCAAAATAAAACTAGCATCATAAAAAATGCTAAAATTATTTAATTTCTAACCTTTTTCCTCATTTGGATAAGGTGAGAAGTTTGACTTCTTCTTGTAACGTTAAATATGATATCATATTCTTTATTGTTTTGTCAAGTATTTTTCAAAACTTTAGTAAATTAATAATGACCGGTTAAAAACTGAACTCAATAAACTAGTAACAGACCATTGAAAACAAATTTCAACAGTCTATTAATTTTATCTATTTATTGAATTACTATATAAAGATACTTGCTTTGAAAACATATATTGCATTTGTAATCTATCTCGTAATTCTGGTTGTAAAAAATGTGTTATATCACTTATCCCTTCATCCATGCTCTTTTCGAAAATATTTGCTCCTTTTTCATCAATTAATTTATTTCTTGCATCTACTTTTTGCTTAAGTCCTGGTATTCTTTCTAGATTTTGAGCCATAAGGAATAAATTACTAAATAGTAATAGATTTTGTTGAAAATAACCTAAATCTGTTGTTGATGGTGTTATTCTAAATTCAACAGTTGGTGTTAATTTCTTTAAAATTTGATATTTTGATGTATCATATAATCTTGTATCTACAGCAAATCTTACAGTCTGCAATTGTTTTTGTATACTATCACTTTTTTCGCTTATAACACCTGGGATTGCATTTTTACTTTTTGCTTCATAAAAAGCCCCTACATTAAATAAGTTAATAGGCAATTTTCTAAATTCTTTTAAATTTTCTAAATTATATTCTCCCCCATTATATGTTTTTAGAATATCAGAAATAGAGTTACCTTTTAATGATTGGGCTATTCTATCAGATATCCCTTTTTTTCTAACTAAACCTGTTTCACAAGATGTTATTCTAGAAAAAATAATTTCATAAGCCCTATAAAGACTTAAAAATGAAGGTAAATGTTCAAGAGAATCTCCTAGTAAATCCATGTCAAAATGAAAATGTGTATTTCTTTCTTTCGCTTTTAAAACTGGATGTTGAAAATACTTAACTAATTTCAATATAAGATTCACTTGATCTAAAGAGCTAACATCACTCTCATGAAGTATAGAAGATGTAAATTCTCCAATAGCAACATCTTTAGGATATTCATTTGTTAATTCTTTGTTAAATTTCCATTGATTATTTAATTCTTTGTTATTATAATGATTAAAATTATATAATAACACCTTTTCATCCTTTTTTCTATATGGGAACTCAATCTCAACTCCATATCTCAAATCTTTTAAAACTGCAATTCTTTTTAATGGTTCTGGCAAATATTTTCCCATAAACTTCTCCTTTTTATATGTTATATGATTTTACCCACATATTTTACCATATTCCACTTAAAATTTCAAGTTTATGTAAACTTTTTGCGTTTTTCATTCAATTTGGTCCATTTTATTTACTCTTATATTCCTTAATTCAACTGCCATACACCATTTTCATAGGTAAATCCACAATCCATTTTTAAACATACAACTGGTCTCAATCCAGTATGTTTTATTCGTTCATCCATAATATCAAGTGAAGTTCCTCCAATTCTCCCTATATAATCCACCGAATATATATTAGAATGTACATCAGCTGTTAATAAATAATACGCCGTACAATTGTCTATTGAACTTGAATATGGAAAATACAATTTATCATCTGTATTTATCTTAATACCAGTTTCTTTTTCGCCCTCTGTGGTAGATATATAGTTTTCTCCATCTTTATCAGTTGTTGTATATAATTTTGTATACCCTTTTTCATTCCATGAATTAATAAATAAATCTAAAGTTGGACCACTTTGAACTGAATTGGCAAACTCCTTATTAAAAAACATCAACCAATTGCTAGTATCTTCCATATTGTCAAGAAATATTTTCTTCATATCACCATGAAATGCATATCCACCATCATGTAGCTCTATATGTCCATCATACCAATCTGTCTTAAACGCATCAAATGTATATATACTATTACTAATTCTCCATTTTTCTGGTATTTCTATATAATTTGAGGAAATAATATATACATTTTGACCGTCATTATAAAATACTTTCCAGTCATTACATCCTTCAGATGTATAATTGATTTTGTCCCCATAATTACTAGCCGTTATTTTATATTCTGCTTCTTGTTGACAATCTTTACACTTACCAGATGCTACAAATTTATGCACTCCTGTAGCAGGAACACTTTGTCCTTCTTGTAATCTTGTTCCACAATCTCTACATTTTATATCTCCTGTATATCCTTCTTCTGCACAAGTTGGATCCTTCTGTCCTCTTGTAACTTGATTTAAATGTTCACAATGAATTTCTTCTAACATTGCATAATACGTAATATCTTTTGTCACTTGTACACTTTGTTCTATAGTATATTCTTCCCCTTTTTCCGTCTTCCAACCAACTAATTTATATCCAGGTTTTATTGCATTAAAATCTGGCATATTTATACTTTCTCCACCTTTATACGTATATCTAGCAATTTCTTCATTTTCAATATAATATTTGACCGTATAATTTGGATCACTAAAAATATATATACAAGCAATTAGCAGCATCGCTACTAATATAATAGAAATCACGATAATTGCTTTAACTAATTTTTCATTATTTTCTTCTTCCATAAAATCCCCTTCTTTCTTAATCTTTTGTTTTGTCCAATTGGTTGCTAAATAAATTCTTCCCACACTAAATTTGCAAAATCTAATCCTTTATTTGTCAGTTTTATATAATCACCATCTATCACGACCAATTTTTCTTCCACTAGTTTTTCTAATTCTTTTCTAAATAGAAATATAGGATTATCTATATATTTTTCTTTAAATTTAGATATGCATACTCCTTCTATTGTTCTTAACCCCAAAAGCATATATTCCTTTTTTCTGTCTTCTAACTTTTGTACTTCTTCTATTTCATAAACTGTTTCTATATGCTTTTCATTTTCTTCTACATTTGCTTTTTTCTTCTTATTATTGGATAATTCTAAAATATCTTTTACTATTTGTCCATTCAAATTATTCATTCGAACTATGTATTGTTCCATTTTCGGAGTGTTAGCATATCTTACAGCATTTAGATAAGAATGTGCAGCTAACCCTATTCCAATATATTCTTTTTGCCTCCAACAATTTAAATTATGTTTTGATTCTTTTCCTTCTTTTGCAAAGTTAGAAATCTCATAATGTGTATATCCGTTTAATTCTAATGTGTTCTTAACATACCAATACATATTTCGTTCAAGTTCTTCATCCATTTCTTGTAACTGATGATTTTCTATTTTTTGTGCTATTACTGTTCCTTCTTCTATAATTAAAGAATATACACTAATATGTGTTGGATTTAATTGTATCACTTCTTTTAAACTTCTTTTTATATCTTCTATTGTTTGTTTTGGTAATCCTGTCATCAAGTCTACATTCACATTCTCAAACCCAACCTCTGCTGCCATTTGATAAGTTTCTAAAAATTGTTCATAAGTATGTATTCTTCCAATTTGCTTTAACATTTCATTATTCGTACTTTGTAGACCTATACTTAATCGATTGATCTTTGCTTTTCTATATTGCTCTAATTTTTCTTTATTAACTGTTCCTGGATTTACTTCTATGGTAATTTCTATATCTTCAAATTTCACTTTGTTCTGTTTTAAGTTATTTTCTAATAGTTCCATTATTTCGCAAATATACTTACTCTCAATATAGGATGGAGTTCCTCCACCAATATATATAGTAGTTACTGTATATCTTTCTAAGATCGTTTTGTCTTGAAAATAATTGTTTATTTCCTTTTTTACCGCTTCTACATAATTTTCTACAAAATTCTGTTTATTTGAAAAAGAAACAAAATCGCAATAATAACACTTTTGTTTACAAAATGGTATATGTATATATATTCCTAATTCTTTATTTTCCATTTGCTATCTCCACTATTTTCTTTAATCTGTAATTCACACCTGATTTTCCCACTGGTTCTTTTAATAATTTTCCTAATTCTATTAATGACATATCCGGGTTTTCTATTCTTAAAATGGCGATTTCTTTTAAATTATCATCTAATTTATTAAATCTACCATCTGCTTGCAACTTTTTTATTGCAGCAATTTGTTCAATAGCCGCATTAATGGTTTTATTCAAGTTTGCAGTTTCACAATTTACAATTCGATTTACTTTTCCCCTCATCTCTTTTTTGATTCGTATATCTTCAAATTGCATCACTGCTTTATTGGCTCCAATTAATGCCAATAACTTTGAAATTTCTTCTCCCTCTTTTATATAAACAGAATATCGATTCTTGGTTATCAATTCTTTTGCATGAATATCAAAATCACTCAGCATTTTTTGTAATACTTTCAAATTGTTTTCATTTGACAAAACAATCTCTAAATGATAAGAATTTTCTGGATTATTGATAGAACCTGCACCTAAAAAACTTCCTCGAATAAATGCTTTTTTCTTATCATCAGCATTTATCTCTTTCATTTCTTCTTTTACACATATCTCATCGTTTTTTATTTCTAAATATTCTAGTTTATTAACATCAAATGCTTTTGTCATAATATTAAATGTTTTTCCATTCACATCTATATCGTGATTTATCTCTAAGTTTAATAATAATTTTGAAAATCGATTAATGTTATAGTCACTTTCTGTTGAAAATCGAATATTTTTTCCTTTTATCACACTGGTATTTGCAGATATGAAATAGCCAATCAATTCAAATTTTACGTTTTCCTTATTAGCTAAACTATTTGTTTTATTTAATTCTTGTTTTATATCTGATGAAAAAGACATTTTTTCCTCCTTTTTGTCCAATTGGGGACGTTTCTGTTTGGGACATTTTTATTTAAATATATATAATATGAATTTTATTAAAAAATGTAATTTTATAAAGTTATATAATTTTAAAAATTTACATAAAAATGTCCCAAACAGAAACGTCCCCAATTGGACATATTATCCTAATCTTGTTACAACCACTCTATCATTGTCATATAAATCTTTTTTACAATATGTTTCTGTATATTGTTTTTTATCTTTTATAATTTGCAAAACTTCTTCTTTTTGGTCATATCCTATTTCGAAACAAATATATCCACCATATTTTAAATATTGATATCCTTGGTCTATTATCTTTCTATAAAATTCCACCCCATCTTTACCTCCATCTAATGCTACTTTTGGTTCTCTTTTTACTTCTTCATCTAGTTTTTCGATTTCTTCACTTCTTATATAAGGAGGATTTGAAACAATGATGTCATATTTTTCTTGTGCTAGGTCTTGAAAAAGATTAGATTCTACAAATGTAATTTTTTCTTGCACATGATTATTTTTGGCATTTGCAATCGCAACATCTAAGGCCTTTCTACTAATGTCTAATGCTGTTATTTGTATGTTTTCTAAATATTTTGCTAAAGATACTGCTATTGCCCCACTTCCTGTGCATAAATCTAATATTTTTTTTGCTCTTATATTTTTGGCTATTTTTATGACCTCTTCTACTAATACCTCTGTATCTTGTCTCGGTATTAGTACATTTTCATCTACATAAAAATCTAATTTCATAAATTCTTTTTGGTGTGTAATATGTTCTATTGGTTCTCCTTGTGCTACTAATTCTATATATTTTAAGTATTCTTGTTCTTCTTTGTCTGTCAATTTTTGATTATCATATACAATTAAATATTGTCTTGGCTTTTTTAGTACATATTGTAGTAATAATCTTGCTTTTAACTTTGGCGTAGAAATCTTTTCTAGTTTTAATATAGTAACACCTTTTATCATCGCTTGTTTAATCGTCATATACTACACCTTCTTTCTTTTTTTGTTCTATTTTATTAAACTTTAGACAATCAAATCGTCTTTTAAATTTCATCTTCATTTTATCATTGTATATGAAAAAAAGCAATAAAAAAAAGCCCCGCCTTAGCCGTCAGCCTTTTAATTTTTAAGGACCTGCTCCTAAAAACAGGTGGGTGCCTACCTAAATACTCATGGGCTTCTCACTATATACTGTGAGCATGCACGCCATATTCAAGAGATCGGCCCCTCTTATAATTTGTTGGTTCTAAAAATTATGCTCTTACGTACTACGCAGGGATTTTTGCAATCCTTATTAGATTATTTATATATTAACACATTTAAATTTGTTTTACAAATGCTTTTTTCTTTTTTAATTATATCTTTTCTTTCTTTATATTATTTTATCTCGTTTTTCCGTTTATATTCTCTCTTTCTTTAAGTTTCCTTCATTTGATTTTTTGTTATTTTTATGGTAAAATAAATGTATATTTGTGAGTGTCTGAAGGTTTTTAAACCTTCTTTTTTCGTTGTATAGAAAAAATTAACTCTTATCTTAACAATTGATAATATTTTCTGTATATGACAAGCTTAAACTTTTTACATGACATATAATAATATGCAGAAAAATTGTAAAATGCTACCTAATAAAATAAACATATGGAAAACAGAATGCATCCATTTGTGTTTTTTTCCAACACCATATAAAATCGCTCCTATTGTATAAGCAATTCCACCAGCTAATAATAAGCTAAATCCTGCTATTCCTAACAATTGTGGTAACAAATTGATTTTTACAACAATACACCACCCCATAACTAAGTAGCATATCATCGAAAATTTTTTAAATTTTTTTATATCAATTGAATTTAATACAATCCCCAGTATTGCCATAGCCCATATAATACCAAATATCGTCCAACCAGTTGCTGTACTATATCCTCTTAATGTGCATAATGCAAATGGTGTATAAGAACCTGCAATTAATAAAAATATGGAGCAATGATCTAATACTTGAAAGACTCTTTTGGAATATCTTTTTGGACTTAATCCATGATAAATACTAGACATTGTATATAATATAATCATGGTCACACCATAGATAGAACCACTAACAACCCCATATCCATTTCCATGAATAGCTGCAAATACAATACACAAAACAGTTGCTACTATTCCTAAAACTGCCCCTACAATATGTGATGTCATATTAAATATTTCTTCTCCTTTTGTATATTGGGGTAATATTCTATCTTTTAATTTTACTCTTGTCATATTTTTCTCCCACTTTTCATTTTTGCCATTATATCATTTTAAATATGATAAGTAAATATACAGTTTGTGAATTTTTGCTGAATTTCATTGTTACAATTCAATATCTCTATGACTTGTTACTATTTGTGCTCCTTGTTTAATTAAGTCATTTGTTCCTACCGAATTCATTTCATCAATATTTCCTGGTACTACATATACATTTCTTCCTTGTTCTAGTGCAAAATCCACAGTTATTAATGTTCCACTTTTCTTTTTTGCTTCAATCACTAGAATTCCTTTACTCATACCACTAATTATTCTATTCCTTGCTGGGAAATTCATTTTTTCAGGCTTAGTCCCTATAGGGTATTCTGATATAATCGCACCATTTTCTTCGATTATTTTATCATATAAATATTGGTTTTCTTTAGGATACACCATATCTAATCCATTTCCAATAACACCTATTGTGATTCCTTTTGCTTTTATGGCACCAATATGAGACTGACTATCTATCCCTTTTGCAAGGCCACTAATAATATTGATATTCCTTTTGGATAAATGATATGCAAAATATTGAGCCACTTTTTCTCCATAAGAAGTAGATTCTCTACATCCTACAATTCCAATTGATGGCATATTTAATATCTTTTCATTTCCTTTTACATATATACTAATTGGATAATCGTATATTGTTTTTAAAATTTTAGGATATTCTTTATCTTCTATTGTAAGAATTTTTATATTTTCTTTTTGCATAAAATCTATCTGTCTTTTTATATCCTCCCTGTTCTTTTTACATATTATATTTTCTGCTAATATTTCATCAAATTCCTTGATTTGCAAAATCTCTTCTTTCTTTAAAGTATATATTTTTTTTGGTGTTTTATACTTTTTTAATAATATTTGTTTTCTTTTGCTTCCTAAACCTTTTATACAGGATAGCCATATCCAATATTTTTTCTTTTCTAATTCTTCTATTGTCATCACCCCTTGCTATATTTTTAAATTTTGAGATGTAAAGATTTGTCCATGCGAAAAATTGCTATGTAATTTTTCTTGTACAACAAAAAAGACACTTAATATTTAAGCGCCCCTTGATTTTTATATTTTTTAAATTTATATATTGTTTTGATTTTTTGTTGCCTTTATTACATTATTCATAAGCATTGCTACTGTCATTGGTCCCACTCCCCCTGGAACTGGTGTAATATAGCTTGCTTTTTCTTTTACATTTTCGAAATCAACGTCTCCTGTTATTTTTTTGTCTTTTCCTCTGTTGATTCCTACATCAATAATAACTGCTCCTTCTTTTACCATATCTGCTGTTACATAATTTGGTTTTCCAATTGCAGCTACTAATATATCTGCATTTCTAGTTTTTTCTTTTAATTCTTTTGTCCTTGAATGGCAAATCGTAACGGTTGCATGTTTATTTAAGCAACATGCCATAAGTGGTTTTCCTACAATATTGCTTCTTCCAATGATAACTAAGTTTTTACCTTCTAAATCTATATGATATTCTTCAAACATTTTCATAATTCCAAAAGGTGTACAAGATATAAATGTATCTTGATTTAATAATAGTTTTCCTACATTGATTGGATTAAAACCATCCACATCCTTTTCATAAGATATTTCTCTAAAAGCTTCATCTATATCTAAATGTTTTGGGATTGGACTTTGTAATAATATTCCATTAACTGTTTTATCTTCATTTAGTTTATGGATTAAGTCAATCAATTCTTTTTGTGTAATACTTGCATCTAATATATGTTCTTCATATTCTACTCCAATCTCATCACATGCTTTACTCTTTGTTCTAACATATACCTTTGAAGCTGGATCATCTCCTACCATGATAACTGCAAATTTAGGATTGATTCCTTTTGCTTTCAAATTTTCACATTCTATTTTTAAATCACTTCTTACTTTTTTTGCTAATTCTTTTCCATCAATAATTACTGCCATTTTTCCTATTCTATAGAGTAGATGTCTCTATATCTCCTTTCCTTCTTTTCTCAACTGATTATATACTAACACATTTCTTTTTGCAATATAAATATGTAAAAAGCTATCCTGTTTTTCTATATTTTTTAACAGAATAGCTATGAAAAAAAGGGGATGTTTATGATTATAAATATACTATCTGTATATGTATAATTTTTGCAAGAAATGTGAATTATATGTGAATTTATCTCCTTTTCTCTATTTTCTCTTTTGCTTTTTCCATTCTTGATATAAAATGTCTTTTAAAACTAGCATAGCATCTAATTGTGTATACTGATATTCTTGTTGTAAACTTTCTAATAATTTTCTAATTTCTTTACCATATCTTTCCACATCAACTTTATTTGTATATGTTGCTAATACAGGATACTTTTTACTCCAAGCTTTTGTCCAATCTATCTTTTCTTGGTTTTGTTCATTGGTTTGTTTTATAATTTTTTCAATATCTTCCATATTCTTTTCACTTTCCCTATATATCTTTTAAATTTCAATTTTATATTCTTTTAATAATGTTAAAACATCTTGGCTATCATTTGGTTTTACTTTTCTTCCTAAAATGCCTAATCGATTTGCAGTTTCCAGACTTTTTCCTGTGTCATCATCATCAATAAATAAACATTCTTCTGGTTTTAAATCATATCTATCTAATAAAGTCATAAATATCTTTTCATCAGGTTTTACCAAATGTTCGTAAGCTGAGATTATAATACCGTCACATATTTTAAAAAAATCTACATCTTTAAAATATGTATAAGCCAATTCTGACATATTTGATAAAACATATATATGATATCCTTTTTCTTTTAATGTTTTTGCAATTTCTACAGTTTCTTTATTAACTGTAAAATACTGACACCTATTATTCATTACCTCTTCAATTAATTCACTATATTCCTTTGGTGCTTTTCTTTGCATTTCTTTTATTGCTTGCTCATGGCTAATATTCCCTAAATCTAATAATTTCCATTCTTTTGTTATATATATGTATTTTTGTAAATCTTCTGCTTTATCTATGTCATTCGTAAAATTCATTAATGTTTTTATATCAGAATCTTTTTTTATAACAACCTTCATTAAATCAAATATGATATTTTTTACCATATGTCCACCACTTTCATTTATAATTTCTAATCATCATACTTATGATTCTTCACCAGGTATTCCTATATGATATTCAATATTTTCCATATGTGGAAACATTTCTTTTACTCTTTTCAAAGTAAGCATTGTCATTTTAGGTTGTGGATTTTTAGGATTGGTAGATAATAATTTTTGTGTATAACAATTTGATGCTGTTTTAAATAATAAATAGCGATTTCTTACATAAGTATAATAAATTTGATAACCATCATCTAAATCTTCCCACATCATTTCAAATGTATAGTTTTTGTCCATTTTTTCCTCCTTTTGTTCAATTGAGAAGTTTTGGGGCCATTGGGATCAGATCTGTTTGGACCCATTTTGATTCCAAGCGGGGTCCAAACAGATCTGATCCCAATGGTCCCAAAACACCCAATTAGATATTTATTTTATCATTTCTTTAAATTCTGCTTCCGATATAACCGTAACACCTAAATTTTGTGCTTTTGTTAATTTACTGCCTGCATCTTCTCCTGCTAATACATAATCTGTTTTCTTTGATACGGTTCCTGATGTTTTTCCTCCTAGTCTTTCTATGATTTCAGAAGCTTCGTTTCTTGTAAACTCTTCTAAACTTCCTGTTAATACAAATGTTTTTCCTTCAAATCGATTATCTTCACCTTCCTCTTCTAAAGAATTCATATTAACTCCTGCTGTTTTTAATTTACTAATTAAATCTATTGTTTGTTCTTCTAAGAAAAATTCTCTGATACTATTTGCTACAATTGGTCCAATATCATCTATCATACTTAATTCTTCAAAACTTGCATTTATTAAATTATCCATTGTCTTATATTTTTTTGCCAACATCCTTGAAGCTTTCACACCAACATGGCGAATTCCTAAAGCTGTTATTAGTTTTGACAAATCATTTTGTTTACTTCTTTCTATAGCGTCTACTAAATTTTGTGCAAATTTCTTTCCATTTTTCTTTAAAGAAGCAATATCTTCAAATTTTAACGCATAAATATCTGCTATATTTTTAATCAAATTATTGTCTAATAATTGTTGAATAATATTTTCTCCTAATCCTGAAATATCCATTGCTTCTCTTGAAACAAAATGAACTAAATTTCTAAATAATTTTGCTGGGCATTCAATTCCCGTACATCTTACTGCTGCTTCTCCTTCTTCTCTTACAGTAGGTGCTCCACAAACTGGACATACTTTTGGCATTTCAAAATTTTTTTCATTTCCTGTTCGTTTTCCTCTTACAACTTCTACAATTTCTGGAATGACATCTCCTGCCTTTTGAATAACAACTGTATCTCCAATTTTTAAGTCTTTTTCTTTAATAAAATCTTCATTGTGCAAAGTTGTTTTAGATATAGTTGATCCTGCTACTTTGACTGGCTCTAATATGGCCATTGGTGTAATGACACCTGTTCTTCCCACTTGGCAGATAATATCTTTTAATGTGGTTTCTTTCTTTTCTGGTGGATATTTATATGCTACTGCCCATCTTGGAACTTTTATGGTTGAGCCTAATATTTCTCTAAAATGTAAATCATCTACTTTGATAACTGCTCCATCTATTCCAAATGTTAAATTTTCTCTATCTTGTCCAATTTTTTCAATTGCTTGTTCCGCTTCTTGAATCGTTTTACAAGGAATTCTAACTGGATTTACATTAAACCCTAGTTTACTTAAATATTCCAATTCTTCAAAATGAGAGTTGAAGGTTTTTCCTTCTATTTTTTGAACATTGAAAATATAGATATCTAATGGTCTTTTTGCAGTTATTTTGCTATCTAATTGTCTTAAAGAACCAGCTGCTGCATTTCTTGCATTGGCAAATAGCTCTTCTTCATTTTCTTCTCTTTCTTGATTCATTTTTTCAAAATCTTGTTTAGATATGAAAACTTCTCCTCTAACAGTGATATCGATTTGATCAGTTATCTCCATCGGTATGGTCTTGACTGTTTTTAAGTTTTCTGTAACATCTTCTCCAATAAGCCCATTTCCTCTTGTAGCTCCTCTTACAAATTTTCCTTTTTTATATTCTAATGCTGCAGATAATCCATCAATTTTGGTTTCTACTACATAATTTACTTCTTTAATTCCATTTTCTTCTGCTTGTTTTCTAATTCTTTCATCAAATTCTTCTACTTCTTCAAAACTAAATACATCTTGCAAACTTTGAAGTGGTACTTCATGGGTTACTTTTTGAAATCCTTCTTTTACATGCCCCCCTACTTTTTGTGTTAAAGAATCTTTTGAAATAAATTCTGGATGTTCTTTTTCTAAATTTCTTAGTTCTACCATTAACATGTCATATTCAAAGTCTGATATTTCTGGTTTATCATCGTCATAATATTTTCTTGCATAATATTCTGTCTTTTCTCTTAATTCCTCTATTCTTTTTTTCGCATCTAGTTTATCCATTTTGCACCTCTTATCTTCTAAAGTTGCCAAAGGAGACGGGCTATTTTGGCAATTTCTTATATCTCTTTATCTTTTTAATTATTATAATCACAAAGTTGCCAAAATAGCCCGTCTCCTTTGGCAACTTTTGTCATTTTGTTTTCTTTCCTATTATATACAATTAAGATAAAAAAATAAAGGAAATTTCACAAATTCCTTTATTAAAATTTTCCCTATTAAATTGATTTAACTATCTTGTTTTTTTACTACTTCATTCTTATTCTTATAAATACTGTTTTCTGGAACAACACCTCTTACAGAAGACAATGGATAAATATTTGAATTTCTTCCAATAACAGTTCCTGGATTTAATACAGAACCACAACCTACTTCTACATGATCCCCAAGCATAGCTCCTACTTTTTTCCTCTTAGTTTCTATGGTTTCTTTTCCGTTTTTGATGATAACTAATTGTTTATCTGATTTTACATTAGATGTAATAGAACCTGCTCCCATATGTGCTTTATATCCTAAGATAGAATCTCCGACATAATTATAATGTGGAACTTGCACTTTATTAAATAAAATAACATTTTTTAATTCTGTAGAATTCCCAACAACTGCTCCTTCTCCTACAATCGCATTTCCTCTAATAAATGCACAATGTCTTATTTCTGCTTCTTTTCCAATAATTGCTGGTCCATTAATGTATGCTGTTGGTGCCACTTTTGCACTTTTAGCAATCCACACATTTTCTCCTATTTTTTCATATTCACCTTTATCTAATGTTTCTCCTAATTCTAAAATATAGTCTTCTATATTTGGTAATACTTCCCATGGATATGTACTTTTTTCTAATAATTCTTTTGCAATCGTTTCTTCTAAATTATATAAATTTTTTATTTTACATTCTTCCATTTTCTACATTCCTTTCAATTTTCAAAATGAAATTCTTCTATCTCACGTCATTAAAGCGTCTTAGCCTATTGATATTCCATTAATAAAAAGAAAACTGATTCCTTCTCCTAAATTTTTCAAAGGTTACCAAAATGTCCCATCCCTTTTAGCAAGTTATTTGTTCCAAAATTTTTCATATAATTCCTTTGCTGTTTTGGGACTATCGACTCCTTCCTTATTTTTTACAGGCGCAAAGTCATCTTCCCTTTTTCCTCTTAATATAGCAATATCATCAAATAATTCAAATGCATCAAAAATAAATGATTCAAATTTAAAAGAATTTGGTTCTGTTGGAATAACTTCTCTTCCATTTTCATCTATATATGAATTTTTCTTAAAAGCACTATGATAAATCAATGTTTCTTTACTAATTTTTTCAATGGCTTCTATTGTATATAGATTACACATAATATGCGCTTCTCCATATTTTAGTTCTCCATCATTATCTACTTCTTCTGCCATTTTTTCTGGCATTTCTGAATATTCAATAACTTTAGGGTGTCCATTCATCTTCGCAAATACCCCTACACGTTCATGTGGATTTGCTTTAACAATTGATTTTGATGCGATTTGTACTTTTTTATCAATTGCCATTCCCAACAAAATAGTATCTGCCATTTTTAGTAAAGCATTATCGACTCCTCCAATAAATACCCATTTAATTCCTTTTTCTTTCATTTCTGCTAAACAACCACTTGCTCTTAAAGAAGAATATGTGCCACCATTTCCATCAGATGCTTCCCTTATTTTCATATCTTTTCCTACTAATAGTTTTCCATTTGCATCTACTAAAGGTAGCTCACTTTGTGCAAAAAATCTTAATGAATCTTTGTCATATCCAAAATAGTTATGTTTTTCCATGAAGTTTATTGTTTCATCATTATTTTCTTTACTAGTCATGATATACCATGGAATCACTTTTCCATATTTTTGATTTGCCTCTTTTAAATTTTCTGCTAAAATTTCAAATAAATATTTTCCTTTTCCATAAACATCTAATTTAAAGGTTCCTTTTGGTCCCGAATGTCCTAATCTTGTTCCTTGACCTCCTGCCATCGTTACTACAGCATATTCACCTTTTTCTAAGATAGCTTCTCCTAATCTTTGAAATTCTTCTTTTTGCTTTTCTGATAATTTTTTCTTATCTAAATAGGGTAATGGCTCTATTTTATTTTCTTTTATTTCTATTTCTTTTTTTGTATTATCATATAATTCTTTTAACTGATGAAAATCAATTTTGCTAATTTGCTCTACTAATGCTTGTTTCTTTTGGTCATCTAAATTCTCTAACAATTTTATAATATGTTCTTGGTTGTACATTTTTAATATATCTATTGTGTCCTGTACCTTATCCATTTTGGTTTCGCTCCTTTTAGCTAATATAGTATAGTATATGTTTTAATTTTAATATTGACATTTTATCATACTCAAATATTTTTATCAAGTTTTTTGGAAAACTTGTCATAAACCTAGAAAATTTCCAATATACATTAAGTAAAGTAATTTAGAACAAAAGCGACATGATTAAAAACTTTGTCCTTTTAGTTAAATTACATGTCGCGTCTTTGTTCGTGCACTAATTTTATGCAATAAAATTGTGTGCAACAATTTTACTTTTGGAAAATTACATTTTCTAAAAGTATGCGAACATTTTGAAAGTAATTAGAAGGAGGTATATAGATGGAAAATACAAGATTGTATCAAGACATCGCAAAAAGGACTGATGGAGATATTTATGTAGGAGTCGTTGGTCCTGTACGAACTGGTAAATCTACTTTTATCAAAAGATTTATGGATTTATTAGTCATTCCCAATATTGATAATGAATACAAAAAAGAAAGGGCCAAAGATGAACTCCCACAAAGTGCCGGTGGTAGAACCATTATGACAACAGAGCCCAAATTTGTTCCTAACGAAGCCATTGAAATCACCTTAAATGATAATTTAAAGTTTAAGGCAAGATTAGTTGATTGTGTTGGATATTTAGTGGATAATGCCATTGGTTATTTAGAAGATGACATGCCTAGAATGGTAAAAACACCTTGGTCTGAGAAAGAAATTCCTTTTGAAACTGCTGCCGAAATTGGGACAAAAAAAGTAATTGAAGAACATTCTACTATTGGTGTTTTAGTAACAACTGATGGAACCATCACAGACATCCCAAGGGAAGATTATGTAAAAGCTGAAGAAAGAGTCGTAGGTGAATTAAAAGCCTTGAACAAACCTTTTATCATTTTGCTAAATTCAAATGACCCTGATTCAGAATATACCAAAGAGCTTACAGAAGAATTAAGCGAGAAATACAATACATCTGTTATGCCTCTTAATTGTGAATATTTAACGATTGAAAATATTAATACCATGTTTTCTAAAGTATTATATGAATTTCCTGTTGACCAAATCTGTATCAAATTTCCTAGATGGATTGATGGATTAGATATGTCACACCCTTTAAAAACAGAATTATTTAAAGAAATTAGAGATGCTTTTTCTAATGTAAATGTACTAAAAGAAATATCAAGCTGTGCAGATACCATTAAGCAAACAGAAATCATTTCAAAAACTTCTATAACAGATATTCAATTAGGAACTGGAAGAGTAAATGTAGAAATTACTTTAAAAGAAGAACTATTCTACCAAGTACTTACAGAAATTACAGGTGTTCCTGTTTCTAATGAAGGAGATTTATTTAGCATTATCTCTGAATTAGCTGATGTAAAAAAGAAATATGATAAAATCGCTTATGCATTAGATGAAGTTAATAGAAAAGGTTATGGAATTGTTACACCTTCAATGGATGAATTAATTTTAGAAGAACCAGAAATGGTAAAACAAGGTTCTAAATTTGGAGTAAAATTAAAAGCCATGGCTCCTTCTATTCACCTTATAAAAACAAATGTTGCAACTGAAGTATGCCCAATTGTTGGTTCTGAAAAACAATCTGAAGAATTAGTCAATTACTTACTTTCTGGATTTGAAAGTGATCCTCAAAAAATCTGGGAATCAAATATATTTGGAAAGAGTTTACACGAATTGGTAAATGAAGGCTTACAAACTAAACTTGCTAAAATGCCAGAAGAAGCACAAATAAAATTACAAGAAACATTAGAAAGAATTGTCAATGAAGGTAGTGGTGGATTAATCTGTATTATTTTATAAAGTTGAACGTTAAGGAAGTGTCAACATGCAAAACTGAGGGGATGATCCCCTCAGTGTCTTGCTTTCTATTTTTACATTTTTTATTCGGGTCTTTTCAAGATAACATATTCCAGATTTTTCGACATAATATCCTTTGTTTGCATATTATACATTCTTTTAATTGTTTGCATAATTCCGTTGCTTGTGCATACTAAGATTACGGCCCCATCTGGATAAGTTGCAAAGATTCTTTCGACAGATTTCTTAACTCTACTTTCGACCTCTTCATGTCTTTCACCATGAGGTGGTGCATACTCTCCCTGTTGAAAGGCTTTTCGACGTTTCTGATTAACCTTTTCCTTCTTTAAACCTTCCCAATCGCCGAGACTGATTTCTGTAAAACCTTTCTCTTTAATGAATTCTTGGTTTGGAAAAATAGCCTCTAAGGTCTGTTTGGTTCTTTTAAGAGGTGAACAGATAATGAAATCAATGCTTTCTTCTTTTAGCTTTTCCATTGTTTCTTTTGCCTGTTCTATTCCTTTAGCATTTAATTCAATATCTGCTTTGCCTTGTACTTTCCCATACAAGTTCCAGTCTGTTTCTCCATGTCTTGTTACATATAACATGCTATTTACCTCCATATTTGAAAACCTTTTGCTGAGAATGAGCAAATCTGTTTCAATTCTGCACAAATCTCTAATCCGTTGATTTGTGCTATTTTTCTTACATACTTTCTCAAGCTTTCATCAGTTTCAAGGAATCCATGCCGGTTAATCGCTTCTCCTCCAATGGTAATACTACCAGAGGAAATTTCCTTTTTACCTATTTGTATACCATTTTCGCAATAGGCAAAATCACTATTTTCTGGTAATTCTAAGCCAAAACCATGTGGGATATAGGAATTTTCAGATTTTTCTTTCTTCTTCACTATATACACATTTTTTCCCAGACTTGTTAATAACGTTGCAAGTCCTGCAGTTTTCTGAACACCAATCAATACTTCATGTATTGTTGGCATTCCATAATGAGCTACATTCAAGATTTCATTTCCTATTTTCCCTAATAAAACTTGCTTACAGAAATCATAATTTTTTTCCCTATTAAAGGATTCCAGCATTTTTGCCATTTGATAAAATCTTTCTGCTTCCTCTCCTTTAATAAATCTCAGATACCGGTACTCTCCTAATCTTTCTGTTACAATACTATTATAGTACCAGTTTCCTATAATAGGATAAAGCTGTTCTTTATACTCGCATGCTGATGCATGAACAAGCATATAGTACCCTTTCTTTATTCCTATGTGATTATCATCATTTTCCAGATGACACAAAGAAATGAAATGATTACCTCTGGTAAAATTCCATTCATATTTTGATGTGCCTGCTAAAGTTTTCTCACATCTTTGCTTAAATTCATCCACTGATATTTCAGAATGTATCTGATACAAAGCTGTACCACATACATTGACTGTACTATCTACCGGAATGAATGGAATATCAGACCGTTCCCATTTGTATACAGCTCCTGTAAAGAAACCACCTCTCATTCTTGTAACATTATGTGCAATCCCTAAATCAGACATTGCATAAATATCACAAGTTTTCTGTGTTGATGAAAGTTTTGTCGCAACTTTTGAAATTAGCTTTTCTGTTGTTTCTAACTCCCGAAGCACTATCTTCTGTGTCCTGTCACCTAATGTTTTGTCATAAATCATATTGTCTCCTCCTTTTTACATTAAATGTTTTTTGTTACAAATTCTTTACTAAAGAATTTAAGTTTAGCATTTTCAAGCATTTAGTTTCCTGCTCAATATATGCCCATTTTGCTTTATGTTAATCTCAATTATTAAACTTTTCAAAATACAGTTTTTTTAAATTGATAAAAAAATTATCAATTTTTATCATCATTCAGCTCAAAATGCTAGAAAGGTTGCATTTTGATTGAACGATAACAAGTTTTTATTCTACTTATGGAGAAAATTCCATCTATCCTTGTACTTTTATGTAAAATGATGGTATAATTAAAATAGATTTTGTTATTGATGGAGGAACATATGGAACAAGATATCTTAAAAACAAATAGAACAAAATTATTATCTGATTTTATTAACGAAATGAAACTATCTATAAAAAAACATAATATAAAAGGAGAATTGCCTAGTAAGACATATATCTATACCAGAATTGCAGATTATACACATTATGCAGAAGTGAGTATACGAAAATTTTTAACTGGTAGTATACCTAAAGATATTCCTAGTTTTCTTCAAGGAATTTTAGAATATGCAAAATTAGTACAAGTAGATGATTTTAAGATTGATGCTTTTGCTAAAAATTATCTATCTGCTACCAATTCAGTTGTTTTTCAAGATACAACTATCCAAACCAAAAATAATTTAATTCCTCAAGATTTAAGTAAAATTATTCGATCTCAAAAACTTACTTCATTTTTAGATGATTTTGTAAATCATCCTATTAATATTGCTTATATTTATGGATATAAATTAGGTGGAAAATCAAAATCTGTTATGGCATATATGTATGATTTGAGCCTAAAAAATAAATTTGAAAATATGATTTGGATCAATCTAAAAAAAGAAAATCAACTATCTACTATTTTAGATACTATCTTACTTTTTAATTTAGAAAATAAAGCAGAAATCAAACCTGAAGAAAAACAAGATGCTTGTCTAGAGTTTATAAAAAGCAGTAAATCTATCCTTATATTTGATTTTGATGATGACATCATCCAAGATGAAACCATTACATTTATAAAAAACTTTTCTAAATTTTCAAAAATAGTAATGATTACATCTATCCCTTATCATCAATATGAAAATCACTTAGATACCTATTGCTCTAGTTTTTGTATTAATGACTTCATATCTAAAGAAGAATTAAAAGATATGCTTCATACAACAGAAGATTTCAAAAAAATTATGGATATGCAACCTTCATTAGTTGACACACTATATTCCATTACTGGTGGCATTCCATTTGCATCTATATATTTAATGAAAAAAATTGTCAATGCCAATAAGCTTGGAATTTCTTTGGAAAAAGCTATTTCTAAATATACAAAAACAAATGAAGATTATAAAATTATGTCAGAAAAAATCATTCATGATATATGGAAAGACTTAAGTCCAATCGCAAAAAAAATCATCATCATCTGTGCAAATTTTAAATACACCATCTCAATTGAACTTGTTTCCTACATATTACATTTAGATGTATTATCAAATAAGTGGCAAGAAGCGATTACAGAATGTTATGCAAATGATTTATTAATCCCAATTATTCAAAACAATCCTAGACTAGATATGCACAATTTAATCAAAACACTTGTCTTGGTAAATGCTTCTGAAGAAGATTTTCATAAAGAAATATTTTTAAACCAATTGGCAAAATTTTATATAGATAAATCTGCATATGTGGGTGAATGTTATAATGATATTTCTAAATTAAAATTATTTGATGAATTAGATGAATGGAACATTACAAAACAAGTGTTAAATATGCTAGAAGAAAACAAATTATATAAAGAATATATTACGATAATTAGAAATTTAAAATACTACATCTATGTTAGAGGTATGTGGGATAAAGGTGAAGATTCCCTACATTTAAAAAGAGCGAAAATGGCCAATATAATTCAAGATAAAAATGAAGAATTAGAAGCTTTGTGTGATTATATTAATATTATGTCTAAATCACAAAACCAAGAGGAAGCAAAAAAATATTTAGATATTGCTTCAAAAATTGTTGACGAAGAAAAAGCTTCTTTAGAAAAACGTATTGTTTGCTTATTTTATCATGTAAAAGCTTTGTATACTTGTAATTGTTTAAAAAATTATAAAGAAAGTTACGACATATGGATGAATATTAAAGAAAATTATTTTCCTTATATTAACGAATACAGAAAATTGGTAACAGATTTATGGATTAC
Source organism: uncultured Clostridia bacterium (assembly GCA_904387305.1). GTDB lineage: Bacteria > Bacillota > Clostridia > TANB77 > CAG-508 > CAG-269. Next base: position 6,426 of record CAJFLB010000003.1, on the reverse strand, counting down.
CAGATGTTATTTAAAAATTGAAAATGCTTTTGATTTAAAATATAATATGTTAATTGAACGTCTAGAAGAAGCCAAACTTGCTAACTTTACACGTGGCCAAGCAGATTATCGCCTTTTATTAATTTCTTTGCTATTAGAAAATTATGCAACAAATAAAGACACAAATCTTTTAAAAAAAGCAAATACACAATTAAAGGCTTGTGAAAAATTTCTAAAAGACAATGATTTAGATGATATTCGAAATGAAGCTTTATATTATCGATTACAGACAATATATTCTGTCTATATCAATGACTTTGAAAAGGCACAAGAATTTTGTCAAAAAGCTATGAAAAACTATGAAATGATGAATTGCAAAAAAGATATTGAGAGTTTGCTTGGAATGCTAAATAGATAATTTTGGAGAAAAAACAAGGTAACATTTCTACTATTCACAAAGCCCGAAGAGTAATTCCCTTCGGGCTGTTTAATTGTATGTTACGCCTAGTCTCAGTAGTTATACTAATATTTTTACCACATTTAGACTTCCTTTTATTTTTCCTTCCAAATTTTTGTTACCAGATTTGTAAATTTGGAGAGCATCTCCTTCATATTTTCCAACAATTTGCAGTTTTGCATTGGTTAACTTATCAAACTTCGCCAAATATAGCGTTCCCTTTTTTGCTCCTCTCATCTCATAATATTGAATATTACCAACAATCCCTATACTTGTACATTTAATCCCTGGTACTTCATATATGACAGGTTTTGTATTTTCACTTAAAAGATAATTTGATGTTGGCAAGGGCAGGTATAATATTTCTCCAGTATCCTTACCTTTTTTTGTAGCTATATATGTATTAGCTATTCCATCAATTGGTTCAACACTGCCCCATTCGCCTCGCCATTCTATGATGCCACTCTCTTTTGTGACTTCGTAAATTTTCCATTTACCATTCCTTGGTCGATTAAGTTGAAATCTGTTTGGAATACTTTTTAATAAAATATTCATATTTTCTCCATACTTATAGTCCTCGAATCTTTTTTGAAATGGCTCAGAGATGACTATTTTGTTGTCTCTCATATACACATAGGTAAACCCGTTCCAGTTAAGTATTTCTATCCCATCATTCATGACTGGATAGCCCCAATAATCGAAGGGGCTAATTCTTCCATTAATTTCTGTTATTTTACCAGAATTCCATAACATGCTATTATACAAGTTTGTCCTATTCTCTTGGAACAATATACCTTCTGTTCCATAAGATCGAAACCAGTGAAAACCTTTTAATTCTGAAATTTCGACAATTCCTTTCTTATCTTTCCATCTCTTAAACACTTTTTCTCCAGTGGCTATTAGCAGATATTCTTCATTTTGCCCAGTTTCTATTACTTCAAAATGGAACTGGTGGTTTCTACCAAATGGTGCTAACACCATTTCTTCCTCTTCGATAATCATCGCTTCTTCTATGATTCCCTTTTCGTTTTTCCGCTGAACAACAGAAATACCATATTCCTTAAGAAAACTATCTTTTATATACCGATACCCTCCTAATTTTTTTTGCATCTGCAGATGTTTACAAAATCTTTCTTTTGTGTTCTTTGCTTTTTCTAATAACATACTTTTCCCTCACTTTCTCGCCAATATCTGGTTTAAAATTTGTTACAATTGCTTAACTTACACTAGTGTATCATAAAAGCATTCCTTTTTCAATATTATGTAACTTAAAGATTTTTTCTCCTTAATTGCCCACATGCAGCATCAATGTCTGATCCTAGTTCTCTTCGAATGGTTGCAACAATTCCATGGCCATTTAAATAATCTCTAAATTTCATGATATTTTCATTTGAGCTTTTGGTATATGCTCCATTTTCTATTTTGTTGATTGGAATTAAATTGACATGGCAAAGCATTCCCTTTAACAATTTTACTAATCGTTTGGCATCTTCTAAATTATCATTATTTTCTTTGGCCAATGCATATTCAAAAGAAATTCTTCTATGTGTTTTTTCTATATAATCCTTGCATGCTTGTAACAATTCTTCTATATGATATGTATTGTTTACTGGCATCATTTCACTTCTTTGTTCGTCTGTTGTTGCATGTAAAGAAATGGATAATGTACATTGTATGTTTTCTTCTGCTAATTGATAAATCTTTGGTACTAAACCACTTGTAGATATACTAATATGTCTTGCCCCTATATTTAATCCTTTTGGATGGTTGATGATTCGAATTGCTTTTACCACATTATCATAATTATCTAATGGTTCTCCGATTCCCATAAATACAATATTCGAGATTCTGACATTAGCATCTCTTTCTACTGCCATAATTTGTTCGATAATTTCTCCTGAGCTTAAATTTCTTGCAAATGGAATTCCTGTTGAAGCACAAAATTTGCATCCCATTTTACAACCAATTTGAGAAGATACACAAATACTAAATCCATGGTGATATTCCATTAATACAGTCTCAATGGCATTTCCATCTAATACATCAAATAAATATTTTCTTGTTCCATCTGATGCTACTTGTTTTTTTAATATCTTAAATTCTTTTATTTCATAGATTTGTTTTAACTTTTCTCTTAATTCTAATGATAAATTGGTCATTTCATCAAACGCAGAAATTCTTGCTTCATAAAGCCATTTATATATTTGCTCTGCTCGAAATGGCTTTTCTCCGATTTCTTTTAGCTCTTCTTTTAATTCGTCTAATGTATAGTCTTTAATATTTTTCATTATCTTTCCTCTCTTTTTTTACCAATGATATTGCTTAATCACTATTGTATTCTATTATATCATCTTTTCTTAGATTTTTCATTATTACAAAGAAAAAAAATGTATTTACTTTATTTTTAAGGCACTCTTACTCAATTCTATACATAAAACGAAAGTATTACTAAATGATTTCATTTAATAATACTTTCACTTTATATAGAGTTTTAAGTATATCCTTTTCTTATTTAATTCATATACTGTATATGTTGCTTTTGGGGTAATTCATAGATTTCCAATTTATCTCCACTCTTGTTTTTTTCATTTAACGAAACTGCATTGATTTGATTATTATAATATGTTTTAAAATAATATATACCTTTACTTGCATTCATACAAGAAGAATAGGTTGTCATATCATAGTGATTTTCTTTGGTTATAACACTTCCCTTTATCATTGAAACAGAATCTAAAACATGAAAAAATTGAGAAATAGAACTTTCCTCATCTTCATCAGTTATCGAATTAAATTTGTAAAATGCTGCTCTTACAAATCTAGAAGTTGGTGTAACATCTCCTGGCAATCCCATCATTCCTATTCCTTGTCCATATGGTTGTAAAGAGATATCCTCTGAAAATGTATTAGTTGGAAATTTAGCTGATATATTCATATAATTATTCATATGAATATCATGATAATAAAATGGTGGATTATTGGTTAAAATGCCATAGGGATTATCATATATTTGTAATCCATTTTTGGTTTGTTCTAATACAATACATTCTTTTTTATCACTAATCATCCAATGTAAATCCACAACTGGCATATTTTCATGAAATGTTTGATTAGTTATATTTATCTTATTTAACTCTTCTCTTAATTCTGCTATACTTGAAAAATTTCCCAAACACCATGGAATTAGTTCAAATGAAGCTATATTCATAACATTTTCTTTTTCCTCAAAATAAACAGCATTTCCAGGGAAATATAATCCTGCCATACATAATCCTTTTTCATTTCCGCTATCTGCATATAATGGATAATCATCTACAACTGTTCCCATTCCTATCATGGCATATTTTGTTTTCATTTTTTCATTATGTCTTAAAGTAAATTCGTAATTTTTAGGTGTCACTATCACCTTTTCTCCAAAAGTAGATTCTAAATCTAAATTTCTTCCAAAATAACAATCTTTTGTTTTTAATGTAATACAAGTACACATATTCTCACCTTTCTATTTATTTTAAAGGCCTTTGATTTCTTTTGGAATGATAATATTTCTTGGTCTATTTACTTTTATTAGTTGTTGGTAATTTTCAAATATTTTATAATCCTTTCCATAAAAAAACATCAACAAACCTCTTCTTATTTTATCAAATTTTGTTTGTTTTATTACAATTAATCCTGTTTCCATTTTTTTATGTGACATAAAAATCACCAACCTTTTGTTTTCAATTTTTGGGTCCATTGGGACCAGGTCCCAATGGACCCCCATCAGACATTTTATTTTAATAGCATTATATCATTAGCGTTTATTATTCACAAGAAAAATTTTTTTAATATTTTTAAAATTTGCTATTACATCAATTTTTAAAACATGGTATAATATTACAAGTACATAAACGTGTAGCTTTAATGGCGTAAATCCAGTTTAGTTACACGTTATTTTTATGCTTGTAAAGAACACTATAACTAACACAAAAACTAAAAATATAGTTCTTGCAAAGCAACATGATTATATGAAAGGAGGAATTTTTATGCCAACAAATAAGAAAGAAGGTCTGATTTTTGGAATTAGTATGTGTTTGATTATGGTATTTTTTATGGGACTTTTAAATATTTCTATTCATTTAGGTGGATTTAATTTAAATTCTATAAAAACTGCTATTATTGCTTTTCCTGTAACTTTTATCATTGCCTTTATTTTAGAAAATGTAGTTATTGGAAAAATTAATCATATGTTATTAGAAAAATTTGTTGATAAATCTGATAGTAAAAATGCATACATTTTATTTAATTGTTTCTTTATTGTTACCTTAATGTCTTTAGTTATGACAATTATTGGTGGATTTTTAGGTGGAGATAATGCTCAAACAATTTTCAGTGAATTCTTTATTAGATGGCCTAGAAACTTTTGTGCAGCATTTTTCTTAAATATTTTAGTTGCTGGTCCTATCAGTCGAGCAATTTTAAGAGCAATTCAATCTAAAAATGAAACAGTAGATGATTCTGTTTTAGCTAATCAAAATAATGATTAGTCATTCTATATTTCAAAAAATGATGATTTGAAAATCTATTTTTTAATTTTTTCAAATCATCATTTTTATTGTATAAAATTTTATATTTTATTTTGAACTTAAAGACTGGCATAAAAGTTATATCATAAAATTAAAAAGTTTACTTTTTATGATGAAAATGTCCCAAACAGAAACGTCCCCAATGGGACATTTTTAAAATGTTCCCCAAAGTGCATCTGCCATTTTTTTCATTTGAGCAATATTTTCATCACTCATCGTTGATTTTATGGTTATCATAGGTTCTATGATATTGATATTTTTCATTTCTTCCAAAGTTCCCTTCATACATTTCCCAGCTGAAGGTGCCCATGAACCATTTTCTATAATTCCTACAGTTCTGTTTTGATAATTTCTTTCTTTTAAATGGTCTAAAAATCGTTTCATTGGTGGAAATAGCCCTGCATTATAGCTAGAAGATGCTACAACTAAATGTGAATATCTAAAAGCATCTTCAATAGCTTCTGCCCAGTCTTCTTTGGTTAAATCTGCTAATACAACTTTTTTTGCACCTTTTTCTTTCAAAATCTCAGCTAATTTTTGAGCAGCTTTTAATGTATTCCCATAGATAGAACTACAAGCTATATAAATCCCTTCTTCTTCAGGCTTGTAACTACTCCATGTATTATATTTATCAATATAATATCCTAAGTTTTCTTTTAAGATTGGTCCATGCAAAGGACAAATCATTTGAATATCTAATGTTGCAGCTTTTTTTAATAAAGCTTGTACTTGCATTCCATATTTTCCGACAATTCCAAAATAATATCTTCTTGCCTCACAATCCCATTCTTCTTCTACATCTAATGCTCCAAATTTTCCAAAACCATCTGCTGAAAATAAGATTTTTTCCGTTTGTTCATAAGTCACCATAACTTCTGGCCAATGTACCATTGGTGCCATAAAGAATTGTAATTTATGTTTTCCAATATCTAATACATCACCTTCCATAACAACAAATTTTCTATTAGAAAAATCAATTTCTTTAAAGAAATTTGCAAGCATATTAAAGGTAAGTTGATTTCCTACAATTTTCATTTCTGGATATTTTTTAGCTAGTTTTCCTATATTATATGCATGATCTGGCTCCATATGAGAAACAACTAAATAATCTGGTTTTTCTCCATCTAATGCATTTTCTAAATTCTGAAACCATGTATCTGTTAGTTTTTCATCAATCGTATCTAATACGACATTTTTTTCATCTTTTATGAGATAAGAATTATAGCTCATTCCATTTTTTAATACATATTGGCTTTCAAATATTTTAATATCTTTATCACTTGCACCTATATGGATAATATCCTTTGAAATTGTCATATCACTCATAAATTTTCTTGTATGATATATTTAATAACTTAAATAACCATACGACTCCTTTCTTTATTTTTTAATATTTAATATAATCTATGTGTGATAACTGTGGACTTT
>CAJFLB010000002.1 GCA_904387305.1 uncultured Clostridia bacterium | reverse complement strand
CTCTATTTTAAAGTATAATATCAAAAAAATACTGTTTTATGAAATGATTTATAATATGCAGGGATGAAATATATTTTAGAGCGTATGCCAACTACGAACCGGAAGGTCGGGGGTTCGAATCCCTCCTGGTGCACCATTAGAGGTTCTTAAATTGCTTGTAAAAACAATTTAAGAACTTTTTTGTTTTTTTATAAGAATTGTAACAAAAGAAATTTTAAAAAGTCTAATATATAGAAAGTATAGAAGGGAACATTTTTTTATATGAAAAATATGGAAGAAATATATAAAGATAACTATACCATCGTTTATAAATATTTACTAGCTAATTGTTACAACGAAGATATTGCTGAAGAATTAACTCAAGAAACTTTTTATAGAGCTGTTAAAAACATTAATAAATTTAAAAATGATTCTAAAATTTCTACTTGGCTATGTAAAATAGCAAAAAATCTTTGGATAGATGAAATTAAAAGAAAAAATAAATTTAAGGAAATAAATGAAAATGATTTAATAATTTCAGAAGATGATATTTTTGCAAATGAAGATAGAATCAAATTATTTGAAAAAATCCAAAAATTAGATGTAGAAACCAGAGATGTCATACATTTAAGACTAAGTGGTGAACTTAGTTTTAAAGAAATAGCACAAATTATGAATAAAACTGAAAATTGGGCAAGAGTAACTTTTTATAGAGGAAAAGAAAAATTAAGAAAGGAGAAAAAAGAAAATGAACAAGAATAAAGAAACATGTTTCTTAATAAGAGATTTATTACCATCATTTATTGATGGAATTACTAGTAAAGAAACTAATAAAATTGTTGAAGAACATTTACAAGAATGTACTGAATGTAAAAACTCCTATGAAGATATGGAAAAAGAATTAAATATTTCTGAAACTCTTGAAACTAAAAAGAAAATAAAGATATTTAAAAAAATTAATCACAAAATACGTACCCTACAAATCATTATTTTAATAATTCTAATTTTCTTATTTGGAACAGTTTTAACAAAATTTATAACATTAAATAAGATAGAAACTATGGCTGAAAATATCAATTATAATAATTATTATGAAAAAATAGTTGAAACGGCAGATAAATACACTACTCAAATAGAATATTATCAAAATAATAATAATTTAATTATGCTTCTCACAAGAATATATAATAACAATGATATTTTTAAAAGTGTAGAATATAAGTATAATGGTCAAGAATATCGTTATTCTAACATGAATGGTGAAGTAAATTTAACTGAAGGATATGCACCAGTAGAACCCTTGACTCAACTTCAATTTTTAAATAAAAGTTTATTTGGAAATATTGGTATTTCCTTGATGCCAGGTTCCTTAAGAAATATCACTCTTAATGATAAGAACTGTTATTTATTAAAAGTAGAAAATTATTTGAATTTTATAGATAAAGATACAGGATTAACAATTAAAGAAATTAATATTGCTAATAATTCAGTAATTGATTATTCGTATTCCTTTGATTCTGTAACTGATTCAAAAATCTTAGAATTAATAGAAGAAAATACAAAATAATATATATATACACTGTTTTTCAGCTAAAAATCAAATTTTATTTTAAAAAATAAATATATATGAAAAGAGAAAAGCATTTGCTTTTCTCTTTTCATAAGGTTCTTTCTTTCATGTCTACCCTAAAGGGCGCATTTCAATTTCTAATTTTTTTATTATTTTTTATGATTGGACTTGTTCAGCTTCATTTGATAAAATTCCTGCTTCCATAGCTAATTTTTGCATACTCTTATTTTTTCTAAAAGCATTTTCAATAGATTGCTTATTTTCTCCATAATATTTTGAAATTTGTTCTCGAGTGTTAAATCTAAGAATTTTATTTTGTTTATCTGTTTGTTCTATTCCTTTTGATAAACTATATATTTCTTCCAAATTGATAGGCATATATGCTGTTTCCTGTGTCTCCTCTCCATTGTTTCTATGCACTGTCTTCTCTTCTGCCACAAATGGAAATTCAGCATCTCTAGTAGCTTTTGTACAAGTATATTCATCTTCAAAATCTCTTATAAATTGGCCTTCTACTTCTATTCCTTCTTCATTAATCATCACTCTATCATCTCTCCAAAAATGTTCTCCTCCTTTTGGCAATCCATGACTATTCATATCTTCTTTGATAACATTATCTTTGCTATCCAAGGATATTTGGTTTCTTGATATGTATCACATGCTGGATCTATTGCTGAAATTCTAAGAGAGCCTATTGTAAAATCTCCTGTTTTTTCATCTACTCGTAAGTCAATTTTTTCAACGTTTTTGTTAATGTCATCAAAATTGTACAAATCACTATGTTCAACTGCATTTCTATATTCTGCTTGTCTTATTCCTATATTTTCCCTATATTCTTCCATTCGTTTTGTGCTATCCAAAACCATATTACTGCTATCAGTAAGAAAATCTAATTTCCATATCATTCCTTCTACATCAGATTCTTTAATTTGTTTTTCTCCCATTTCTAATTTATTATATATATCTTCTACGCCTTGTTGTTTAACTAATCTTTGTATAAGAAGATCTAGTGTATGTCCATTGCTCATATCTCGTCTTACTGCTGGATTTTTTAAAATTTTTTCATTAACGCCTAAAGCTCTTAAAATACTAAAATTTATATCTTCTCCTTGATATCTTCTAGGATCTAATACATTCTTTTCATCAAATGTTATTTCTTCCATAAATTCAGACTTTCTCTGTTCAAAATTTTTTCCAGTTGGTGTTCCTAATTCTCCATTATTTATTTCTGTTATATATTCTGGTTGTTTTTGTTTTCCTAATTTACTTTGGAATATGCTCATGTTTCATTCCCCCTATGTTTTACATTTTGATACATGATAACTTAATATAAACTTTTCAATAACAATTTTATCATATTTTTATTTTAATAAATTATCCCATCTGTATCTTTATACTTTTCAAATACTTTTAAGCACTCATCTCTATCCATTTTTTTCAAATCAATCAAATTAGATTTATTTCCTTTTAAATAATCATAAATCATATCATCTCTAAAACCGATTTCTCCAGCATCTTCTTTTGTACAACCATAGTACACTTCTTTTATATTTGCCCAAATAATTGCTGATAAGCACATTGGACAAGGTTCACAAGATGTATACAATATGTAATCTGATAAATCATATGTATTTAATTTTTTACATGCTTCTCTAATCGCAACAATTTCTGCATGTGCTGTTGGATCATTGTTCTTTATTACTTGGTTGTTTCCATTTGAAATAATATTTCCTTCTTTATCTATAATAACTGCACCAAATGGTCCTCCTTCTCCCCTATTTATTCCCTCTTCTGCATTTTGTTTTGCCAATTCCATATATCTATTCAATATCCTCACTCCTTTCTTATTAAAATTTTATTCCGATACTATTTAATATTGCATTGTCTGGCTATCTCTTACAATTCATAAACTAAAACCTTTACATTTATTTTAATATAATTTTTCGATTTCGTAAATACATTTATAGAACATTTGATAACATTCTTTTTGTTCTTTATACAAGTGATCGTCATGATTTTTATTTTATTCTCATATATTTTTAAGAGGTGTTTTCATTGATTATTGAGTCTATACATATAAAAAAGAATTGTATCATATGTATATCTTTACTAATATTAATTGTCTTTCTATCTTCTACTCTCATTTTTTATTTCAGTCAAAAGCATTTACAATCAATTGAAGTAAATTCTGATAGTGAAGATGATTATATAAAATGGGTAGATTTTACCGTTCCTTGTAATGTTTTAAAGCTAACTTCTGAATTAGACATCAATTCTCATAATAACAATGAAGAGATTACCTATAATTGGATTGAATTATTGGCCTATTTGGCATGTATTTATGGTGGAAATTTTAAAAACTTTAAATCAAGTGATTTAAACAAAATTGTAGAAAATTTAAAAGATGGCAAAACAATGGAAGAGCTTACATCTACTTTAACCTTTTATGATTATTATTTAGAAGCTTATTCTGCAGTTTTAAGCGGATTTCTCGGTAATTATGCCATTGAAACAATCAATGAAAATAATGAGAAAGTTTTTGAAAAAAAGTATGGTTTAAAAGCTTTTTCACCGATTGCCAAAAATTATTATTTTACACATTACAAAGATTTTGGAAATTCTAGATCTTACGGATTTAAAAGAACCCATTTAGGAAATGATTTAATGGGGAGTATTGGAACACCTATCATAGCAGTAGAATCTGGCACTGTCGAACAGCTTGGTTGGAATCAATATGGTGGCTGGCGTGTTGGTATTAGAAGTTTTGATGGAAAACGATATTACTATTATGCTCATCTACGAAAAGACCATCCGTATGTAGAAGGACTAGAAAAAGGTGATACTGTAAAGGCTGGTGATGTTATTGGATATTTGGGAATGACAGGATATAGCATAAAAGAAAATGTAAATAATATAAATGTTGCCCATTTACATTTTGGTATGCAGCTTATCTTTGATGAATCACAAGTTGATAGTCCTAATGAAATTTGGATAGATGTTTATGAAATCATCGAATTTTTAAAAACAAATACATCCGAAGTTTATCTTTCAAATGAAGAAACCAAAGACTATTCTAGAAAATATGATTTAATGGAAGAATTTTTAACAGAGTAATGTCCAATTGGGGACGTTTCTGTTTGGGACATTTTCACTTTGTCTTATTTTTTTATAATGTGTTTCATAAAATATGAATAGATTATTTTCGATTTATATATAAAATTTAATTAAGAATGTCCAAACGGAAACGTCCCAAATGTCCCAAACAGAAACGTCCCCAATTGGACACTTTTTTACTTCCCTATTTTCACAACAATTTCTCTTTTTATTTTTCCTCTACTAATTTTTAATGTTACTTCATCATTTGGTTTCTTAGTATAAATGTATTCTCTTAGATCATTCATCGTTTCTAGTTCTACCTCATCTATTTGTGTAATGATATCTCCCTCTTTTATTCCTGCGGCATCTGATGGTCCGTTTTTTGTTACTTCTGTTACATAAATCCCTTCTTGAAAACTAGTACTAATTCCTGTTTCTAAATATGGTATTACTTCTGTATCATAGGCATATACCCCAATTTTAGCTTCTTGAAAGTCTCCTGTATTTTGATAGCTTTCAATAATTGGTTTCACAATATTAATCGGTATAGCAAATCCAATTCCTTCTGCTGAAGATATTTTTACTGTATTAATACCAATTATTTGTCCATTCGGATATATAAGTGGTCCTCCACTGTTCCCTGGATTTATTGTTGCATCTGTTTGTATCAAATCTGTCATATAAGATACATTTTCCTCTTCTTCTATTTTGATTGTCCTATTTTTTGCACTAATAATCCCAGAAGTAACAGTTCTTCTAAATTCGAAACCAATTGGATTCCCAATGGCATACACAGTTTCTCCTATTTTGATATTATCTGAATCTGCAAATGTAACATATTTTAAATTATTTGCTTCTATTTTTACAATAGATAAATCAATATTTGAGTCACTCCATACAACTGTTCCACTATAATTGTTTCCATTTTCTAATGTCACATAACATTTACTATATTTACTTCCTGTGACATGTTCATTACTTAAAATATACCCATTTTCTGTAACAATCACACCAGTTCCTAATCCTAATTGACTTTCTGTACTACTAGAAAAAATAGAATCTCCTGCATTTTTTAATTTTGATATTCCCACAACACTTTCTACTGTTTCTTCAATCACATCTGACACATTTTTACTTTCTTCTTCTACTTTTTCCACAGTTTGTTCCTCTATTGTGGATTGTGTCTTTTCCGCGGTATAATTTGCGTCATAAATTTCTATATTATTATATGTAACATATATATAAAATCCTAATAACCATATGATTAATAAAATAATGGTGGTAATAATAATTTTTTTACCCGTACTTTTTTTCTTGGCTCTTCTCAATAAAATCACCTCAAAAATAGTATTTACAATATTTTCAATTTTAGTCAAAATAAAAAGGGATTTTGGGGACGGACTCATTTTTCCCTTTTCTAAAATTGAATATGATAAAAATATAGAATATAAAAAAATGAAACGATTTTGCGTATCTAAATTTGAATTTAGAAATTCTTTAATAAAAAAGGGAGGGATGTTCATTTTGCTTTAGAATAAAGCAACAATGAAAGCGGCTCACTTTTTTATTTTAGAATTTCTATGAAAATTTAGCTTATACAAAATTGTGTAATGATTTTATATTCTATATTTTTAGATTTTATAACTTCAAAAAAGGGAAAATGAGTCCGTCCCCAAAATCCCTTTTTTAACTATTAAACTCTTTTTAATTCCTCATAACGTTTTACTTTTTGTGTGGTTGTCTTAATTAAAGGTTCTGTTGTTATCGTTATCTGTTTTATATGTTTAAATACTGGCAATTGCTTATTAATTTCTTTTATTTCTTTCCAAATACTATCTTTATATTCTTTTTCTGTTTTTTCTCCAAAATTTTCTTTTATAATATCTTTATCATATACAATTTTAGCACACAACATGGTATCTGTTTTGTCTTTTTCTCTTTGATAAACTAAAGATTCTGTTACATAAGGAAGTTTATTAATCAAAAATTCAATTTCTTGTGGATATACATTTTTTCCGTTTCTTAAAACAATAATATCTTTTTTTCTACCTGTTATATAAATAAATCCATCTTCTGTTATATATCCATAATCTCCTGTTCTAAACCAGCCATCCACAAAAGCTTTCTTATTTTCTTCTTCATTATGATAATATCCTATCATAACACTTGGACCTTTTACTAGAAGTTCTCCTTCACCATTTTCATCTGGATTTTCTATTTTCACATTTAAACTAGGTAAAGCTAGTCCTATTGAGCCTGGTCTTTTTTCTTTATCTGTCTCTGCTGCAACAACAGGTGATGTTTCTGTTAGTCCATAACCTTGTACTAATACAATTCCAAAATTATTAAATCCGATAATTGTTTCTTTGTCCATAGGAGCTGATCCGTATAATACTACACGAAGATTTCCACCTAAATTTTCTAATATTTGTTTAAAGATTAATCTTCTTAAGTCGATTTTACATTTTAAAAGCACATTAGATATCTTAATCATTTGATTAACTAATTTTTCTTTTCCTTGGTCACGAATGGTTTTCTGAATTTTCTTATACATGGTTTCTAATACCAATGGAACCGCTACAAATACAGAAACTTTATATTCTACAAGATTTTTTTGAATATGTTTTAAGCCATCACAAAAGGCTATTGTACATCCGCTATAAAATCCATAAAGAAATGTTACTGTACATTCAAATGTATGATGAATTGGTAAGAAAGAAAGTAATGTGTCTGTTGGATATATTTTTACCCATGAAGCAAGATCTGTTAAATTGGCACATATATTTTTTTGAGATAACATAGCTGCTTTTGGAAGACTGGTGGTTCCTGATGTAAATAACATGATTGACATTTTTTCAGGATTAATCTCTACTTTTTCATAACAGTTATCTCCACTTCTTAATAATTCTTCTCCTTTTTGTAATAATTGTGAAAAATTTTCTACCTCTTTATCTTTTATATCATCCATACAAATTAACATTTTCAAATTTACATTTGTATCTTTTTTTAGTTTTTTCATAACCTCTGCATATTTTTTATCAAAGATGGCTACTTCTGCCTCACTTCTTGTTACCAAGTTTTCTATTTCATTATCTGGAAGCGCTTTGTCTAATGGAACAATAACCATATTTCCACTCGTTACTGCTAAATAACTAATACACCACTCATATCGATTATTTCCAATAAGAACTATTTTTTTATGTTCTAATCCTTTATTTAATAATTCCGTAGCAAAAGCTTTTATGTCCTTTCCTACTTGCTCATATGTTTTTTCTACATATTCTACATTCTTTAAATCTCCATTTTTCTTATATTTATAGGCTACTCTATCTGCATAATTCTTAACAGAATATTCTATCATCTCTCTATAATTTTTTACAACTCTTGGCTCATACACCTTTCTATTTTCATTATCTCCCATATGCTCCCTCCTATTCACTTTCATTCTATCTCTATTTTTTTCATTTTTCAATACAAATTGATTATTTCAAAATATTTCTTTTTTACATCTTATGATAAATATTATCAAATTCATTATAAAAACAAATTATATTAAAAAATCTATAATAAAAATGAAGGTTTCTAAGTTATTTTGTAGAATTATTTGATTTTTTCATTTTTTATATGTATAATCTCTTTAGCAAAAAAAATTAAGGTGATGTTGTATGAATATTATGAACTATGAATTAACAAATCCACAAAAGTCTATTTTATTAACAGAACAATTTAACGAAAACACTTGCATCTCAAATGTATGTGGCACGTTGTCTATTCATGAAAAAATTGACGAAGAAGCTTTAGAAAGAGCTATTAATCTATTTATAAAAAATAATGATTCTATGAGAATTTATTTAATTCAAGATGGTACTGAAACCAAACAATGTATTAAAGATTATTCTTTTATTGAATTTGAAAAGATTGATATTAAAAATGATTATCCTTTATCAGAGCTTGAAGAGGATGTCATTACAAAACATTTTACACTTCTAAACAGTAATTTATATCGTTTTGTTATTTTTAAAAATGATGATGGTACTGGTGGTTTTGTAGTCAATTTACATCATATTATTTCTGATGCATGGACTATGAGCTTATTAGTTGACCAAATTATGAACTATTATGTCTCTATTATCCAAAATACACCTATTCAAGATATAAAAAATAATTCTTATTTAGATTTTATAGATGAAGAAAAAGCATTTTTGGAAAGTTCTAAGTTTGAACGTGCTAAAAAATTCTGGGAAGATCAATTTGATAATTTAGAATTTTCTTATTTAAAGGATTTTCAAATTAATTCATATGAAGCAATTAGAAAAAGTGTCACACTTTCTAAAGAAGAAACAGATAAATTATTAACATTTTGCCATAATCATAAAACATCTCTATTTTCACTTTTTATGGCTGTTTTAAATATTTATTTATCAAAGATAAACAATACAAATTCTTCTACTGTAGGAACACCGATATTAAATAGATGTAATTTCAAAGAAAAAACAACTACAGGTATGTATATTAGTACTGTGCCATTCCGTATGGAAATTGATAAAAATTGTACTTGTATAGATTTTATTAACAAAGTTTCTAAACATGAATTATCTGTTTTTAGAAACCAGAGATATCCATATAGTTTATTACTAGATACAATCCGAAAAAAATTTAATATTTCTAAAAATCTTTATGATGTTTGTTTATCTTATCAAAATGCAAGAAATCATAGTGCTAGTTGTTCTACCCCATATTCTTGTAAATGGTTATCTAATCATTGTGTTGTTAATAACTTAGATATTCATCTATATGACATAGATGATACAGGAATGATTAGTATTTATTATGATTTCAAAAAAGAATTGTTTACTTTAGAAGAAATCAATTTATTACATGAACGTTTAATGGAAATTATAAAACAAATTATAGTAAATCCAGAATTAAAAATTAAAGAACTTGAAATTGTTTCTTCTAAAGAAAAAAAATATATATTAGAAAAATACAATAATATAAAAACACACTATACTTTTGTTTCTGTTTATGATTTATTTAAACAGCAAGTACAAAAAACACCTAATAAATTAGCAATTAATTATAAAAATACTTCACTTAGTTATAAAGAACTAAATACCTTAGCCAATTTGATAGCTTCAATTTTAAAAAAATATTCTATTCACCCAGGGGATATTGTTTGTCTAGCTTTTGCAGATTCAATTGAATTTGTTGCTAGTATCTTGGCTACACAAAAATTGGGGATATGCTACATTCCCATTGATGTTAACTATCCAAATGAACGTATTGAATATATTGTAAATAATAGTCATGCAAAATTAATTTTAACACATTTAGATACCTTAAAATCTGTTAAAATTGATAAAAATATCATACTACGAATTTCTTTAGAAAACTTTGACTATCAAAAAGATGATATTGAAAATTTAGATTACGACTTAAAAGAAAATGATTTAGCTTATATTATTTATACTTCTGGTTCAACAGGAAATCCAAAAGGTGTTAAGATTTCCCATAAAAGTTTAAGTAACTATATATGTTGGGCTATCAAACAATATGTGCATGATGAAGAAACAAATTTTCCTTTATTTTCTTCTGTTGCATTTGATTTAACCGTAACTTCAATTTATGCACCATTATGTTCTGGTAATTCTATATATATTTATCAAAATGACAATGTACAATTACTGCTAGAAGAAATTATCAATGATAATCATGTTCACATTATAAAATTAACGCCTGGACATTTTACATTATTTCAAGACCTTGATTTAAGCAATAGTATTGTATGTAAATTTATCTTAGGAGGAGATATCTTAACCAAGGAAATGTGTGAAAAAATCGCTTCTCTATTTTCTCATCCTATTCATATATATAACGAATATGGACCAACAGAAGCAACAGTGGGATGTATGATTTATGAATATCATGTGGAAGACACATATACCTCAGTTCCTATTGGATCTCCCATTGACAATACACAAATTCTACTTTTAAATGATGATCAAGAATTAGTACCATTAGGTACCATTGGAGAAATGTATATTAGTGGAGATTGTTTAGCATTAGGATATACGGATGAACAAAAAACAGTTGAAAAATTTATAGATCATCCTTTTTATACAGGAAAGAAAATTTATAAAACTGGTGACCTTTCTATTTTACATTCTAATGGTGTTATGGAATACTTAGGTCGTAGTGATTTTCAAGTAAAACTAAATGGTTACCGTATTGAATTGGGAGAAATTCAATCTGTTTTGCTAACACATCCTGCCATTAAAGATGTATATGTTACCTTAATTACACTAGATGAACATAAATTTTTATGTGGTTATTATGTGTCTGAAAATGAGCTTGAAGATTTGTCTAGTTTTTTAAAGAAAAAATTACCTAGCTACATGATACCAAATTATTTTATTAGATTAGATAAACTTCCATTAACCATTAATGGAAAAATAGACAAATCTGCTCTCCCTTTGCCAAAAAAATCACATAATAAGTATATTAAACCTCAAAATAAATTGGAAGAAACCTTACAACAAATTTTTACAGACTTATTAGAACAAAAAAACAAAATAAGTGTAGAGGACAATTTGTTTGACTATTATGTAGATTCTCTATTATTAATAAAAGCACAATCTATTTTATATAGTAAGGGAATTTCTATAAATACACAAGATTTTTACGAATATCCAACTATCAGAAAATTAGCAGATTTTCTATTAGTTGACCAACCAAAAGAAACTTCTGTATTAATTGAAAAAATGCCAATTATTAAAGAAATCAGAAAAGCAATTGAAACTCCTACAGAATTTAGAAGAGTGATTCTTTTTGGCGCTACTGGATTTTTGGGAATTCACATATTATATTACTTATTAACTAGTACTTCTAGCAAAATATTTTGTATTATTAGAAAAAAAGATTTGGTAAATCCTTTAAACCGATTTATTAAAAAATTTAATTTTTATTTTCCTGATGTAAATATAGAACAATATTTATATCGAATAAAAATTGTAGAAGGTAACATTTTAGATAATCACTTTGGTATAGATGAAGAATTATATAACCGTTTAGGAAATACTTGTGATTGTGTAATTGATACAGCTGCATTGGTTAAACACTACGGAAACTATGAAATATTTAATAAAACCAATGTCAATTCTACTAAAAAGATGATTGCTTTTTGTAAAGAATTTCATATTCCTTTACATTATATTTCAACTATGTCTGTATCTGGAAATGGATTAGTAAAAACACCTACTGCTGATTTTACAGAAGATGATTTATATATTGGCCAAGCCTTTAAAGAAAATGTGTATGTTAGAAGCAAATTTGAAGCAGAAAAAGCAGTTATAGAAGCTTGTAAAAATGAAGAAATCATAGCAAGTATTTATCGATTAGGGACTATTACCAATCGACACTTTGATGGTATGTTCCAGGAAAATTTCAATGATAATGCCTTTTTAAACAGATTAGAAGCTTTTATCAATTTAGGTATTTTTCCTAAAGAACTTTCTGATTTTCATTTTGAATTTTCACCTGTGGACATTTGTGCAAACTTTATTGTACAATTGATGCAACATCAACATTATAATTTAGAAATTTATCACTTATATAATCAACACTATATTTCAGGTTTTGCATTAGTCAACATGTTAAGTAATTGTGGAGTTTCTATAAAACTCGCACCTCTTAATGAATTCAAAATTGCCTTAGCAAACTCTAAGTCTAACTATTTTGGAATTACAGCATATATAAAAAATATTCATAATAATATTATTACTCTTCATAATGAAAAAACCAATTCTTCGTTAGAATCTTTAGATTTAGATTGGCCTAAAATAACACCTAAATACATTTCTAAAATTTTACTTTATTTAAAAGAAAAATATAATTAAGGAGGAAACATAAGATGAAATTTACCAAAATTTTTAACATTGATAATGAAAAAAAGTTGGCATTAGTAAATACCCTTATGCTTGCACTAATTGCTATTGTTTTATATTTTACATTGCCTTCTGTACTAAACTATCCACCAAACTCTATTGATAACAACTTTCAAATAGAAATTGTTGGTATCACTTACACAACACAATTTATTATTATTATATCTATCTTACTAATTCTTTTGTATATAACCTTAAGAATAGTATATAGTAAATTGTCTCTTTCTAAGGAAAAATTAAGCAATCCAGAGTATATACGTAATCTACGAAAAAAATCATTTAATTATCCTTATATGATGCTTTTACTAGAAATGTTTATTCCTTCCATTATTGTTGCTGTTTTATTATTTGCCTTTAATACTGAAACAGAATTAGTTATTAGAATTACAACTGTCGTATTTTCTTTTACAGCTGTATTTGCTATATTTTCCTACATGCTTAGTAAGAAATTCTTTTCTAATAGATTATCAGCAACTGCTAATTTGGCTAATAATGAAATAACCGGTGTTAGATTACCTTTATATAATAAATTACTAATACAAATACTTCCTTTGTTTTTATATTCTTTTGTCTTAATTTTGCTAATTTCTATGTCTTTAATGACAAAAGAAAAAGGAGAGTTACTATATCACTTTTATAGACAAGAGTTACTATCACGTTTTAATGAAGAAACTGTATACGATATTACAGAAGTAGAATCTATTTTAAATTCAATAGAATTTAAATCAGAAGGCGATCATGTCGTAATTATCTCTGCTTCTGATGGTGAAATACTTTACTCTCCAGAAACTTTAAATGACTTTTTTATAAAATATACATTAAACTTCTATAATGAAACAGAAGGTTACACTTATGAATATTACGGACAAAATAGAGAAGGTGCTGTTATCAAAATTAATACAAACATGGGAGAATGTTATGTTGGTATTCGTTATTTTGTATTTGGTAATAATTTTATTATTCCATTTGTTTTAATAGCTTTTCTATTAATTTTGATAAATTGCCTATTTATTCTTTTTATTGGTAAAGATTTGAGTAATGATATTAATAGTGTTATTAATGGAATGAAACATATCTCTAATTCTGATGATGTCATTTATGCAAATAATCTTCCAATTACTTCAAATGATGAAATAGGAGATCTAACTGCATCTTTTAACGAAATCCAAAAATTAACCAAAACATATGTAGATCAATTGCATAATAGTCAAGAAACCTTAATGGAAAGTGAACGTTTAGCATCTTTAGGGCAATTAATTGGTGGTATTGCTCACAATCTAAAAACCCCTATCATGTCAATATCTGGGGCTTTAGAAGGATTGAAAAATTTAATTAAAGAATATGAAGATTCTATTGATGATCCTGAGGTTAATTCACAAGATCATCACGATATTGCTAATGATATGTCTGAATGGGTTTCTAAAATTAAAGATTATACTGAATATATGTCAGATATTATTACCGCTGTTAAAGGTCAAGCTGTTACTTTATCTGAAACTGCTTCTGTTCATTTTACCATTGATGAATTAGTAAAACGTGTTAATATTTTAATGAAACATGAATTAAAAAATGCTCTTACTTATTTAAATATTTCTATGAAAACTGATGAACATACTGTTATAAATGGAGATATCAATAGCTTAGTTCAAGTTATTAATAATATGATTTCTAACGCTATTCAAGCATATAATGGAGAAACAAATAAAAATATTGAACTAATAATTGAAAGTAAAAATAATAACATATACATTAGTGTAAAAGATTATGCTAGTGGCATGCCTAAAAATGTTCAAGAAAAATTATTCAAAGAAATGATTACAACAAAAGGAAAAAATGGTACCGGTTTAGGTTTGTATATGTCTTACTCAACCATAAAAGCTCATTTTAATGGTGATATTGTTTTTGAATCAGAGGAAGGAAAAGGTACAACTTTCACGATTATCTTACCATTATAGAAAATTCTTATATATCATTATATATAAAAACCTCATTACAAATTGTTGTATTTTAAGTTAGAATTTTGATAAATTTATAGTTTTTTTAGTAACATGAATCATAACAAAAATCAAGTAAATACACACAAAAAATGGTATAAAAGGCTTGATTTTTGTTTTTTTTATTAATATAATAATGAAAAATGAACGATTAAGAGAGGTTTAATATGAGGAAACATATACAAGGAATAGAAAGTGTAGAAAATAATACATATCGAATTATCGCTGTAGATGATGAAGAAGGTATTGTAGATTCTCTATCTATATTTTTAAAACGTTCTGGATATGATTTTACTGGTGTTACTGACCCACAAGAAGCTATTCAATTAGTAAAACAAGAACATTTTGATTTAATGGTTTTAGACTTTATTATGACCCCTTTTCATGGAGATCAAGTCGTTGAAGAAATCAGAAAATTTAATAAAGATTTATATATTTTATTACTGACAGGACACAAAGATTTGGCTCCACCACTAGAAACTATTAGAAGATTAGACATTCAAGGATATTGTGAAAAAAGTGATAAATTTGACCAATTACTTTTATTAATTGAATCAGGTATCAAATCTATTAAACAAATGAATGAAATAAAAGAAATCAATACAAAATTATCTGATACATATGAAAAACTAGAACAAGCATATTTAGATTCTATCAAAACTTTAAGATACACAATTGAAGCAAAAGATGTGTATACTAGAGGACATTCTGATAGAGTAGCTGCTATTTCTGTGTTAATTGGTAAAAAACTAGGGTTATCAGATGAAGATTTACATACTTTAGAAATTGGTGGATTATTCCATGATATTGGAAAAATCGGTGTTCCAGATAGCATATTATTAAAAGAAGCCAAACTAACAGATGAAGAATATTCACAAATTAAACAACATCCTAATATTGGTGTTCATATTTTATCAAATGCTTCAATCTTTAATGATATTTTACCAATTGTAGAACACCATCATGAAAAATATGATGGAACAGGATATCCAGGAAATCTTGCAGGAAATGATATACCATATTTAGCAAGAATCACAGCTATTGCTGATAGCTTTGATGCTATGGCTTCCAGAAGAGCTTATCGTAATTCTTTAGATTTAGCTACCATTATTTCTGAATTTGAAAGATGTAAAGGAACACAATTTGACCCAGAATTAGCTGATATATTCTTAGACATCTTAAAAAATCATTATGATGAAATACAAGAAATCCAAGAAAAATATAAATCGGAACAATAGGGACGTGTCAAATCGTTCAAAAATTGAACAAAAGGGACAGACCTAGCAACTGAATAAATAAAATGATTTGGGAACGGAGGAAGTCATCCGTCCCCAAATCATTTTATTTTTTTAACTTATTATATATTTTTTTTTAATTCTTATACTCCCCTTATCTTTAATCAATTATAATTCCATTAAAAAAATATGTATGAATGACATTACCTTTTTTTGGATTTATTTTTATGTAACTACCATGATTTAAATCCACATTATAGTATACGCCATCTGTTTCATCATATTTAAAATATCCTTCTCCATTTATATCATCAATATTTGAAGAGTTCAACATAGCATCAGCATTTTCCCTTGCTACATTAGAAGCTGTTTCATTCATTTCTTCAACACTTAGTAAGTTATTTTTTTCTATATCTTCATTAATAAACTGATTTCTTAAAAAATCAATACTTTGGACATTGTTATCTTGAATTGTTATAGTAAAATATACATCTTCGATTATAATTTCATTTATCATTTGATATCCATTAAAATACATTTTACCTACATCATAATTTAAATTGCTAATATAAATATCACAGTCAAAATTTTCTTTAACAAAATCAGATATTATTTGATAATACTTTAATATAGATTCTTCATCTCTTCCTTTATTTTCAATTAATTCATTCGTATAGTATAAATTATCTCCTATTTTATTATATTTTCGTTGTTCAATATTAACTCGTATATTTTCAAATGCTTTTTCTTTTATACTAGAATTTATTTGGTTTTTTATGGTTATAAAACAAATAACTCCTATTATTGCAAACAATAAAACCAGAATTAGTATTAGAATATTTTTTCTTATTTTTACTTTCATACATAATTCCCCTTTTCTGATTTGATTTTCTATTCTAAAACTCAAACCTTATACCTTTTCTATAAAATGTCCCAAACAGAAACGTCCCCAAAAGGACAAAACGTTTTCTAAAGGATATTTTACACTTTCATTGAAAGCCCTACTTTTTGTCTTTCTTGATCAATTTTGATAACTTTTACTTTTACAATATCCCCTACGGATACTACATCTGATGGATTTTTGATAAATTTATCACTCATTTCTGAGATATGAACAAGCCCATCATGTTTTACACCAATATCTACAAATGCACCAAAATCTATTACATTTCTAACAGTTCCTGTTAATACCATACCTTCTTTTAAATCTTCTAATTTTAATACATCATTTCTTAAAATTGGTTTAGGCATATCTTCACGAGGATCTCTTCCTGGTTTTGATAATTCTTCAATAATATCTGTTAATGTCATTTCTCCTATATTTAATTCTTTTGCCATTTCTTGAACATTCACACTTTTTAATTTTGTTCTTAGTTCTTCTAATTTTTCTTTATCTTTTAAATCATTTTTATCAAATCCTAATTGGTTTAATAATTTTTCTGTTGGCTCATAGCTTTCTGGGTGAACGGCTGTCACTTCTAATGGATTATCTCCATCAAATATTCTTAAAAATCCTGCACATTGTTCAAATGCTACTTTTCCAAGCTTTGGAACTTTTAATAATTCTTTTCTATTTTTTAATTTTCCATTTTCATCTCTATATTTTACAATATTTTTCGCAATTGTGTTATTGATTCCTGAAACATAGGAAAGTAATGATGGTGTCGCTGTGTTTACATCAACACCTACTTTGTTAACACTATCTTCTACCACACCTGTTAAGCTTTCTTGTAATTTCTTTTGATTAACATCATGTTGATATTGTCCAACACCAATGGCTTTTGGGTCTATTTTAACCAATTCTGCTAATGGATCTTGCAAACGTCTTGCAATGGAAATAGCTCCTCTGATAGATACATTGATATCTGGATATTCTTCTGTTGCTAGTTTTGATGCAGAATATACAGATGCTCCTGCTTCACTGACAATGACATAATGCACATCTCTTGAAGCTTCTTTTATCATGTCTGCTACAAACATTTCTGACTCTCTTGATGCAGTTCCATTTCCAATGGCTATCATATCTACCTTATCTTTTTCGATTAGTTTTAATAATTCTTTTTTAGCCCCCTCTACATCATTTTGAGGTTCTGTTGGATATACTGTCGTATAATCTAATAATTTTCCTGTTTCATCAATAACTGCAATTTTACAACCTGTCCTATATGCTGGGTCAAATCCCATAACTGTTTTTCCTTTGATTGGTGCTCCTAACAACAATTGTTTTGAATTTTTACCAAATACTTTAATAGCTTTATCTTCTGCCTTTTCTGTTAAATCTGAACGAATTTCTCTATCGATTGATGGTTCAATTAATCTTTTAAAACTGTCTAAAATCGTGTCTTTTAGCATTTGGGTAAATTGTGTTTCACCTTTTATAATATCTCTTTCTATATATTCTAAGATTTTTTCTTCTGGCTTTTCAATTTTTACTTTTAGAAAATCTTCTTTTTCTCCACGATTGATTGCTAATATTCTATGACTTGGTATATATTTTATAGCTTCTTGATATTCATAATACATCTCATAGTTTGATTTTTCTTCTGGTTTTGCTGCCTTTGTTTGAATAGTTGCTTCTCTATAACAAACTCTTTTGATTTGTTTTCTGTATTTACTATTATCAGAAATATCTTCTGCAATAATATCTAAAGCACCTTGCACAGCATCCTCTGGAGTTGCCACTACTTTATCTTTATTCTTTTTATCCTCTTCTGACAAAGTATCAATATTAACATATTCTTTTGCAATTTCTAAAATTGATGTTGTTTCTTTTTGTTCAATAATAATGTTTGCCAATGGCTCTAAGCCTTTTGCTTTTGCAACAGTCGCTCTTGTTTTTTTCTTTTGTTTATATGGTCTATAGATATCTTCTACTTCTGCTAATGTTTTACAAATAGCAATTGCTTGTAAAATTTCATCTGTTAATTTTCCTTGTTCATCAATTGATTTTACAACTTCTTCTTTTCTTTGTTCTAAATTTCTTAAGTAATTTAATCTCTCTCCTAAATCCCTAAGGATTTCGTCACTTAATCCTCCTGTTACTTCTTTTCTATAACGTGCAATAAAGGGAATGGTATTCCCTTCATCAATTAATGTAATTGTAGCCTCTACTTGTTTTGGCTTGATATTTAATTCTTCTGCAATTGTATTAATAATTTTATCCATTCTTTATCTTTCCTTTCATCTATTGTGTTTTGCATAGCCTTAAATTTTCTTTATAAAATTTACTTTTCTAGTATACCACTTTTTTCAAATATTTCAAATAGTTTCATTAGGATTATATTATATATTTATTTATAACTTTACATAACTTGAATATTTCTGTTAATTATGATATACTATTCCTGTTTCAAATAAATTTGCAAAATGGAGGGTTTCAAGAGAAAGGAGACTTCATGAAACAGAAAAAAACAAGTATCATCTCTTTACAGGATGCTAAAAATCTGTCAGCAGCATCTTCACCTTTTTATGTCTATGATGAAAAGGCCATCATTGAAAATGCAAAACAGGTTATGGATGCATTTTCCTGGAACAAGGGATTTCGGGAGTATTTTGCTGTAAAGGCAAATCCTATACCCGACCTGGTGAAAATCCTAGTAGACTTGGGGTGTGGCTGCGACTGTTCGTCTGATACGGAACTAACGATAGCTAGCGCTTTAAAAGCACCTATCATGTTCTCTTCAAACGTAACTCCTGCAAAGGAGTACGTTCACGCCAAAGAGCTGGGAGCTATCATCAACCTGGACGATATCACGCATATTCCATTTTTGAAAAAATATGCTGGTATTCCAGAAACTATCTGTTGCCGGTATAATTCCGGTGGTAACTTTGAGGTTGGTCCAAATTGTATGGGCACGCCCGGAGATGCCAAGTACGGTATGACCCGTGAGCAGATTTTCGAAGCTTACCGGATTCTAAAAGATGAAGGTGTTAAGTACTTCGGTCTGCATGCTTTCCTGGCGAGTAATACTCTCACGAATGAGTATTATCCTAAGCTGGCAAAGGAACTGTTTACATTGGCCGTTGAATTGAAAGAACAGCTGGATGTTAGTATTTCCTTTATTAACCTGTCAGGCGGAATCGGTGTAGCCTATCATCCAGACGAAGAGCCGAACGATATTTATGCCATTTCAGAAGGTGTACGGAAGCAGTATGAGTCCATCTTGACTCCTGCTGGCATGGAGCCTGCTATTTATACTGAGCTTGGGCGCTACATGCTGGCACCTTATGGACAGCTGGTAACGAAAGTATTGCACAAAAAGGACATCTACAAGCAGTATGTTGGATGTGATGCCTGTGCAGCTAATCTGATGCGTCCAGCCATGTATGAAGCATATCATCATATTATTGTTCTTGGCAAAGAGGATTGTCCCTGTGACCATATGTATGATGTCACAGGTTCACTCTGTGAGAACAATGATAAGTTCGCAATTGACCGTAGACTTCCGGAGATTGAAATCGGAGATATTTTGGTTATCTGCGATGCCGGCGCACATGGATCCAGTATGGGCTACCATTACAATGGCAAACTTCATTGCGCCGAATATCTCAAAAGGGTTGATGGAAGCTTTAAGCTCATCAAAAGAGCTGAACGGCCCGAGGATTATTTTTCTGCTTTCCGGATTGACCCAGAAACAGGCAAAGAAAGATGGAAATAACTTGACTGTTTATTGTATATTATCATATCATTTTTAATTTGTTTTAGCTTGTAATCCCTCCAAAACGAAGGATTCTGTCTGAAATTCAGACAGAATCCTTTTCTTTTATTCTATTTTTTATTTTCTTTATTTATTTGAAATATAATTTTTACTTCTCTTCTTTAAAAATTGTATCATCATTCTTTATCCAATTTTCAACTTCTTCCACTCTGTATTCCTTTTTTGTATCTCTCATAACTACTTTTTCAATTCCGGCATTAATAATCATTCTTTTGCAAAAAGAGCATGGCTCATTATCTTTTACATATTCTCCATTTCGTTGATTAATCCCTACTAAATACAGTGTAGCACCTATCGTATCCTTTCTTGCTGCACTAATAATCGCATTTTGCTCACTATGTACAGACCTGCATCTTTCATAGCCTTTTCCACTTGGCATTTCATATTTTTGTCTTGTACAGTATCCCAAATCAATACAATTTTTTCTTCCTCTTGGAGCTCCTGTATATCCTGTTGAAATAATTTCATCATTTTTTACAATAATACTTCCATAATTATTTCTAAGACATGTTCCCCTTTCTGCTACACTTTCTGCAATATCTAAATAGTAATTTACTTTATCTACTCTTTCCATTCTTACCACATTCCTTTCAAAAGGATTATTTTTACTCTACTCCTAAATATTCATTATAGCTAACTTCTCTGTCGACAATTTTTCCGTTTTCTTTTATATCAATAATTCTATTAGCAACAGTTTGTGTTAATTCATGGTCATGTGATGTAAATAAAATATTTCCTGTAAATCGTTTCATTCCTTCATTTAGTGATGTAATACTTTCCATATCCAAATGGTTTGTTGGTTCATCAAATATTAAGAAATTTGCTCCTGATAACATCATTTTTGATAACACACATCTTACTTTTTCTCCTCCAGATAATACATTTACTTGTTTTAATGCCTCATCTCCCGAGAATAACATTCTTCCTAAAAAGCTTCTAACATATGTTTCATCTGGATCTTTAGAATATTTTCTAAGCCATTCTGTTATATTTTCATCTGTTTTAAATAAATAATTATTATCCTTAGGGAAATATGATTTTGTGATAGTTGTTCCCCATACTAATTCACCTTCATCTGGTTCTAGCTCTCCTTCTATAATTTGAAATAAAACGGTTTTAGCTAATTCATTATCTGCTAAGAATGCTATTTTATTTCCTTCCTTTACATCAAATGAAATATTGTCTAATAATTTTACCCCATCCACTGTTTTAGAAATATTTTTTACTTGTAAAATTTCTCTTCCTGGTTCTCTATCTGGTTTAAAATCTACATATGGATATTTTCTATTAGATGGTTTAATTTCTTCTAATTCTATTTTTTCTAATGTTTTCTTTCTTGAAGTTGCTTGTTTTGATTTTGAAGCATTTGCACTAAATCTAGCAATGAATTCTTGTAATTCTTTTATCTTTTCTTCTTTTTTCTTATTTTGTTCTCTTGCTTGTTTTAATGCTAATTGACTTGACTCATACCAGAAATCATAATTTCCTGGATATACTTTTATCTTTCCGAAATCAACATCTGCAATATGTGTGCAGACTTTATTTAAGAAATATCTATCATGTGATACAACTATGACTGTATTTTCAAAATCCATTAAAAAATCTTGTAACCAGTTAATACTCTTCATATCTAAGTCGTTAGTTGGCTCATCTAATAATAAAACATCTGGATTTCCAAATAGGCTTTGTGCTAATAATACTTTTACTTTTTCTTTTGCTTCAATTTCCTTCATGTATTTATAATGATTATCTGGTATGATTCCTAAATCATTTAATAAAATGGCTGCATCTGATTCTGCATTCCAACCATCTAGTTCCGCAAATCTTTCTTCTAATTTTGCAGCTTTCATACCATCTTCTTCTGAAAAATCTGGCTTTGCATAGATAGCTTCTTTTTCTTTCATAATGTCATATAGTTCTTTATTTCCCATAATGACTGTATCCATAACGGTATATTCTTCAAAGGCAAAGTGGTCTTGTTTTAATACAGATAATCTTTCTCCTTTATCTAAGCTGACATCACCTTTACTTGGTTCTATTTCTCCTGATAATACTTTTAAAAAGGTAGATTTTCCAGCACCATTTGCTCCAATAATTCCATAACAATTTCCTTTTCCAAACTTTATATTGACATCTTCGAAAAGGACTCTTTTTCCAAATCTAACGGTTACTCCATTTGCACTTAGCATGTATTTCATTCCTTTCTTTTTGGCTTTTAACTTTTTATTGTATTAAAAATCTACTTTATTTTCATTTCATATAAATTTTTCCCTATACAATAAACTTAAGCTTCTTATCGTTGGTATTATATACTATTTTTACATATTTTTCAAGGATTTTGCATAGAAGAATAGTGGGGTTTTTAGCATTTTATCAGTTCATAACATTTTAAATCCCATATCAATGTTGATGCATCAAATTTTCAAAATAAATTTGTGTGCATTGTTTTTTTATATATTAGAAAGTCAGCATGACTTTCCTAATATATAAAAAAAAGGAATCCAAGATTCCCTTCTAAACTTTATATTTTTATATTAAAAACATTCAACCTTAATCATCAAATAACAATTTGATACCCCATAAACCAGATAATCCTACTAGTCCATATACAATTCTTGACCAGATTGTCATTTCTCCAAATATTAAAGCCACTAAATCCAATTCAAATAATGCAATTAATCCCCAATTGATGGCACCAATAATAATTAAAACTAATGCGATTTTATCTATTACTTTCATCCCGTTTCCTCCTTTTACTGTATTTTTATATTATTTTTACCTTTTTTCTTTTATTTATACAATGATTTAAAATTTTTCTTTTTTGCGATGATTTTTAATTAAAAAAGAAAATTGGGGACGGACTCATTTTTTCCTCGAGTTCGTCCCCAATTTTCCTTTTTAATTTAACATATCCTTTCTCTTTAGCCACCATGTTACCCCTAATGTTAATACCACTGCAATTAGCACCATGATAACAAATCCCAATGGACTATCTTCAAATGGTAACTGTACATTCATTCCCCAAAAGCTTGATATCATAGTAGGAATTGCTAGTACAATCGTGATAGATGTTAAAAACTTCATCACACCATTTAAGTTATTTGAAATAATAGAAGCATACGCATCCATTGTTCCATTTAAAATATTTGTATAAATTTGAGCCATTTCTATTGCCTGTCTATTTTCAATAATGGCATCTTCTAGTATATCTTCATCATCATCATATAATTTTACAATTTTTCCTCTCATAGTTTTCTCCATGACGATTTCATTTGATTTTAATGATGTTGCAAAATACACCAAACCTTTTTCCAAACTTAATAATTTTAACAATTCTTTATTTTTCATAGAATTTTTTAAAATATATTCTGCAATTTCTGTTTCTTTATTAATTTGTTTTAAGTAATTTAAGAAATATGATGAATTTAAATAAAAAATTTGAAAAATAAATCTAGTCTTTTTATACGTTTGAAAATTTTTGATTTTTCTTTTTTCAAAATCTTCTATGACTTTATTTTTTCTTAAAGATACTGTTATGAAAAAATCGTCTCTTACCACAATCATTCCTAAAGGCATTGTAGAATAAATGTCATTATCTTCACTTTTTTCGATTACTGGAACATCTATTACAAAAAGAATTGTATTATCATCTTCTTCTGTATCAATTCTGGCTTTTTCTTCATAATCCAATGCATCCCTAATAAAGTCTTCTTGAATATTTATACTTTCACATACTCTTTTAATTTCATTTTCGGAGGGATTTACTAAATTAATCCAGCTTCCTTTTCTAAATTCCTTAATTTCTTCTAATTTGTTTGTTTCCATATTTGTGTTATAAATTTTTAGCAAATCTCTCACCCCTTTTTAAAATTTACATAATTTGTATTTAAAAACAAAAAAATAAATCTAATGTTTTTATACTTATTTAGATTTACCTTTCTATATTGTAGTGGTGCGCCATAGAGGGATCGAACCTCCGACCATCAGATTAAGAGTCTGCTGCTCTACCAACTGAGCTAATGGCGCATTTTCATTTAGACACATACTATTATACTACTTTTTTTCCTTTTGTCAAGAATAACAATAGTATGATTAAAATTTTTTATCCTTTTTTAATTACTTGTTATGCCACATCTGTTTTCCGTATGTCAATTTTGTATAAAAATCATATGTTATAATTCATGTTTCTATGCATTCAAGAAATTACTTTTCTAAAATGTGTAAAAACGGCATTTTTATGGAAATACCGTTTTTAATTTTATTTTTTTCCTATAACTTACTCTCTTTTATTCTAAGTTATTCTTCATTTTCTAGTTCCTGTGTTTCTTCCGGTTTTTGTGGTTCTTCTGGTTCTTGTGTTGGAGGTGTTTCTTCTGGAAGCTGTTCTGTTGACTCATTCGTTGTTCCTGAATCTGTTGTAGGTGGAGTTGTTGATGGAGTTTGATTAGAAGTATTTTCTGCTGTTCCTCTTTTAACAATTCTTTGCATTGCACTATAGGTATCTGTTGAAAGTAATTTTGTTGAAACCACTTTTCCATTTAACATTTTTGTCATATATGTTTTACAAACTAAGCCATTTGTTCCTTTTTGTGTTACTACTTCCTTACCAGCTGCCACACTTGAATCCTCAACATACTTGGTGGTATATGGTATTGTTGATATAACATCTGTTCTAAATGAATATGTATATTCTCTGTCTGCTTCTTTTATTCCATATACAGAAACAGTTGCCACTCCTCCTGTAGCAGATGCTACAAGTCTTATTGGATATGTTCTTGTGTTTTTAAATCTAAAATCCGTTGCCCCATATACAACTGTCGCATCTCTCCCTTTGTCAACATATGATGTAACAAATTGATGGTTTCTTCTTTCTACAATTTCCATGTCTGACATTAAAGCTGCATTATATAATGTTGAAGAAATTTGGCAAATGCCTCCTCCTAATCCGTCTACTACTTGACCATTCTCGTATATTTTTCCATTTCTATAACCTGCCGCATATGTTCTTGGTCCTAATGTTTCATTATATGAAAATGTTTCTCCTGGCATAATTACTTTTCCATTTAATTTTCGGCAAGCTATTACTAAATTTGTTGTTCTGTCTTTATCACTTGCATTATATTTTGTTGAAAAAGTAGATAATCGATCTGGGAATGCTTCTGTTCCGATATCTTCTAGTGTTACTTTTGGTTTGGTTATAATTAATTCTATCACATATTCATCTTTTACTTCAGATGCAATCATTTCTTTTGCCTTTTCTACATCAAAATCAATTCCTTTTACTTCTGGATAAACCGTAAAAGGTTCTTTTGTATAATAGGCATCTTGTGCTTCTTGATAAATCTCACTATGGATTTTATCCACATCGATTTCTTGTGGTGTTTTTGTTTCTACTGGAATTTCAATCACATTTTCTGTTTCATGAATATCATTTAGCATTTCTTTTACTTCTGATAAAAGTATATCTGAATTGATAACAACACCTTCTTTTCCTCTTGTAATAATCAATTCATCATCTTCTACACTATAACTAGATTCTATCAATATTCCTGGTAAATTAGCACCGACATCATTAATGGTTTGTTTTGTTGTTTCTTCATTCATTGTCATATCTACATTAAAGTCTCTTTTACCAATTAGTGTTCCTAGTATATTATAATTATTGATAAATATATTTCCATTTCTTCCTAAAGAATATGCTTCATTTACTGCTTTTTCTATATCATAATTGACTTCCATAAGTGTTGGATTTAATTCTGACTCCAATTCTTCATATTGAAGCATAATATTCTTATTCATTTTTTCAGTATATACAGTTTCTAATTTAGCAATAGCTTCATCTTTTGTTAATTTTGAAACTTCTATACCTTTAATTGTAACTCCACTAATAATTTTTTCATTATTCATATTTGTTAATGCAAAAACTGTAGAAAATAGCAATGCTACAATAGCTACAATTATGATAGAAATAATGATTTTTTTTGCTTTGTTTATTTGCTTTTTTTCATTTTTATTTTCTCTACTATTTTTCTTTTTTTCTTTTTTGACTTCATTCTTAGAATCTTTTTTCTTTTCATTCTTTTTTTTGGCTTCATTATCTTGTTTTTTATCTATTTGATTTTTATCTTGCTCTTTCTCTTCTTTCTTTACATCATCTTTTATGTCTGTTATTTTATTTTCTCCTTTTTCATCTTGCATTGCTTTTTCTTCGTGAACCATTTCTTCTTTTTTATCTTGTTCTCCTTTTTTAGTTTCCAGTTCTTGATTTTTTTCGTCTTGCAATGTTTCTTCAATTTTTTCTTCTTTAGATTCTAAGTCTTTTGCCTCCATTAAATCTTCTTTCATAATATCTTCCCCTTTTCATTCTATTTAAATATTATCATATTCTTACTTTTTTGACAATATATCTATTTGCCTAAAAATGTTTTTTCTTTGCTTATACATCTTATTCAGAGTAGCTTTTCCTAATTCATATATTTATTACAAAATAGTTACAAATTGATTACATTTTTGATATTTTGTTTATTTTTAGAAAAAACTCTTGAAGATTGTAAAATTTAATATTATAATGTAATCAGCAAAAGATAAATAAGGAGAGTTAAGAAATGGAATTAACAAAAAATATTTTTTTTAATACTGATAAGTTAGTTGAAAATACAAGAGTTAAAATCTCATATACTGGACAATTATTCCAAGATAATTCTAAAGAAGTGTCTATTCACTATGGATTTGGTGATAATTGGGATAATGTAAATGATGTTGTCATGGAAAAAACAGACTTAGGTTTTCAAGCTGAAATTATATTAGGAGAAGGAAATACTTTTAATTTCTGTTTTAAAGATGAAAATGACAATTGGGATAATAACAATGGGCAAAATTATATATTTAATTTAGAAAAACTTCCGACCGAATTATTAGTTTTAGAAGATGAGCCATCTTCATTAGGTTCTCCTAGAAAATTAAGAAAGGCTTATTTGTGGAGCAAAAAAATCCGCTTAGCTGTATACAAAATTATTACATATCTTCCAAAAATTATTTCTGGAAATTATAAGAAAAAAGCAATAAATAATGATGAAGAATAAAATAAAAGAGGCTTTCATACAAAAGCCTCTTTTTTGTTTTGAGTGAAATGGGTCAATTGGGACCAGGTCCCAATTGACCCATTTCTTATGTAATAACCAATCCTCCATTTATAGAAATGACTTGTCCCGTTGTAAATGTATCTTCAATTAACCATTCTACACACTTAGCAATATCAATTCCCTCTCCTATTTTTTCAAGTGGTGTTTCTTGTTTTATTTCCTCCCACTCCTCTTTAGTTAAATATGCATTCATATCTGTATTCATACAACCTGGTGCTATTGAATTTACTCTTATATTTGAAGGACCTAATTCTTTTGCCAAAGCTTTTGTTATCCCATCTATTCCTGCTTTTGTAGCAGAATATGCTACTGCACAGGAACCTCCATTAATGCCATAAATAGAAGAAATATTAATAATACACCCATTTTTTTGACTTATCATATATTTTATAACTTCTTGAGTGGTACAAAAAACAGAATATAAATTTACTTTTATAACATTGTCCCAATCTTCATCTGTAATATCTTGAAACATTTTTTCTTGATTGATTCCTGCATTGTTAATCAGTATATCGATTTTACCATATTTTTTTATGGTATAATCAACCATTGCTTTTACTTCTTCCCTTTTAGATACATCTGCCTTAAAAATATCTATTGAAATATTTTCTTTTTCTAATTCTTCTTTTAATTTTTTTGCCTTTTCTTCAGATTGATTATAGTTTGCAATTACTTTTACATTTTTTCTTGCTAAATCTTCTACAATTGCTTTTCCGATTCCTCTTGAACCACCTGTTACAATTGCTATTTTTTCCATATTCTTACCTCTTTCTCTCTAATTTCTTTTTTTTCATTTTATCATTTTCTGCTATAAATAGCAATCTACTTTTTTACTATTTTAATTTGTAAAAAAAAGGGTCTTTTAATCCCCTTTTATTTTTTTCTTATAAATTTCATATATCATGATACTGATTAATGTCATTCCAGAAATCACTTTTGATATAATCATTAAATTTGTTCCTACATATTCTACAACAATTTCTGATTTATATGTTTCTGGCAAGGAAATTGCTAAAAATCCATGTTCACTTTCAAACCCTTCTATTTCTTCACCATTTACAGTGATTTTATATCCTGGATAATATATATATGGAAATTCCACAATTGTTCCATTTTCTAAAGCTTTTACCTCACAATTTAGACTTTGACCATTTTTATTTACCTCTTCAATCATTCCGCACGCCTTTAATTATGTAAATTGCATCTTCTTTTGTTCTTAAATATTCTCTATTCTCATTACTTTTTACAGGTAAATATTCTCCTTTTCCCATTCCAACAATAGTATCTCTTTTATTTTCTGTAATTTCTCCTATGGTATGTTGATCAATATCTTGAATTTCTGGGTTTCCTTGTAGTAATGGTATAAATAATCCAATATATAAAATAAAGATTGTAGAAATAGCAATAATATCTTTATAGTTAAAGTTCTTTATAATCGCATTCATATTAATTGCACAAATAATAGCTAAGAAGAAATTTGAAAATAATAACATTCTCCATTTAAATTGTATAATTTGAAAAATATTTTCAAATATTCCCCATGGGAATTGTTTTATAGTTATTACAGTAAATAAAATTCCTAAAATGAAGAATAGAATATATTCTTTTCTATATGTTTTATCAATTCCTTTTTTTATTGCAACCATAGATAAACAAATCATAATTAAAATTGGTATTCCAACTTCAAATACATATATTGTGTTATCTGTATATAATAATGTTTTTATATTTAATCCACTTTCATGTAAAGATTCTGTTGTTGCCATACTATCTTCTTGGTACACCGCATAATCTGTAAAAGAGTAGGTTTCTAACATAGGCATCCAGAAAAACGCACTAATACCAAGAACACATAATATAGAAATCCCTAATTGTTTTAAGATTTCTCTATTTTTTAATTTTACAATATTTACACATACATATATTCCAGCCATAATAGCTGTTAACAATGTCATTAGAATATGTGTCAAAATTAAACCGAACAGCACCTACACATAATATGTAAATTCCTTTTTCTTTTTGGAATATTTTATACAATCCTAAAAATACTAATGGAATAAAAATATAACTCAAAAACTCTCCTAAAGCATTTCGAATATACATATCATTTAAATGATATGGCATTAGCATGTATAAAACTGCTGCAAGTGTTCCTATTTCTTTACTTTTTGTTAATCGATTCACAAACAAATACATGGTTATCCCGAGAAAGGAAAAGCCCTATAAATAAAGTTAATTTATATCCACCAATAAAGGTTGTCGTTATACATTTACCAATCAAAATTAATATTGTTGAAAAATTTCCATAAAATAAATCCCAGCTATATCCAAATCCATTTGCTAAACTAGATAAAACTTCTGTATGTTCTCCATTTACAATAGATAGATAAGTTGCATATGCTCTGGCTATATGCTGAATTCCATCATCATAATACACATCTAAATCTTTGCTAAAAAGAGGAATGGATCCAATACTTGCTACCACTAAAATAATGAAAATGTATTTATATTTTTTTATTTTATCTTTCATTTTATTTTCATCGTATAATGAAAATATATGTTATACGAATTTCTCCTTTCCTTTATCATAAGTACAATTAAAATTTCTAGATATCTTACTTCTATAGATTATCACAAATTAAGAAAAAAATACATAGCAATTTATTTTTTATCTTTTTCTAAATGAAAAGGCCTTTACTTTCGTAAAGACCTTTTCATTTATTTTGCAATATTTCTGCTTGTTCTCCACCAATAATTTCTCCTGTAGTTGCGTCAACATAGTATTTTTTATCATATTTTTCTCTTATACTTTCCATATCATATTCTCTTATTGGATATTCCGTATCATGTTTTACTGTTACAGCCCATACATTTCTACTTTTTTCTTCTATTGTATATTTACCATCATGATTATCTATATTATTTTCCAATCCCCAAATAAATAAATTCATTTTTTCAATAGATAATTCTGCTTCTATGCTAGAAATATCAAGATTTGAAAATTCCTTTTCTTTTTCCTCTGCAATTTTTATAGCTTCTTCTTTTGTAAGAATAATTGGATTATTTTCAAAATTTCCTTTTATATTTCCAGTAACTACATAATAGTAAACTTTATCACTATTTACTAAAAAGGCAATAGAATAATAATCTTCCACATCAAACCTATCCTCATACTTTTTAGCAAATATAATATTCCACATTTTATTACTATTTTCACCAAATGTATAACCATTTTCCTCTGCTTTAGCCACTTCATATCCATTATTGACCAATTCTATCCCTAAATTTTGATATGTTTGTTCCGCAATTTGAATTGCTTTCTGACTATCTATTTTATCTAGATTTACATTTTTATTCATAATATCATTGTTAATCATATTATATAATTCTCCAGTTTTTGGATCTATTGTAATTGTTTTATTTGTATTTGTTTTTATGATATAATTAACACTATTTTCATATCCTCTCAAAAGATTCGTTTCCGTAATATTTTCGTTTGTGTATCCTAGCTTGCTAAGTATGGATATAACTATTTTATTTGCTTCATCATTTGTAATAAATTCTTCTTTTTCTTCATTTGTTATTTCTGACTTTATATTTGCAATTTCTTCTTCCTCTTTCTCTTGGGTTACATATGTAGGTGATTTCCATATTTTTTCATACAAATTTGTTGTAGCATATACGATTCCTGTTCCCAATCCTAATACAACTAAAATTATGGCAACTGATTTTGCTATTTTATTGATTTTGGGCATACTACTTTCCTCCTCTTTAAATTCGGATATAGCTATTTTTATTTGTGATTTTTCAATTATATTTTCAATTATTTTATTTTCGTTCATAACCATACCCCCTTTTTTCTAATTCTTTTTTTAACTTTTTTCTTATTCTGGATAATCTTGATTTTACTTTAATTTCCGAAACGCTAAGCTCCCTAGATATATCCTTTATTTTTTTGGAAGAATAATAATAACTTGTAAATATTTTTCTATCTTCTTCTTTCATTTTCTTTAATTCTTCCATGATAATTGTTGTTTTTTCGTGTTCTTCTGTTTTATTATAGACATCTATATTATCCTGTATAGATTTTTCTAAAATTTCAATATTTAAGTTCTGATTTGTAATCGTTCTTTTCTTTTTTAAAATTAAATTTTTTGTTATTCCTGCAATATATGGTTTTATTTCTTTGGTTACATCTAATTTTTCTCTATTTTGCCATATTGCAAGAAATACGTCTGAAGCAATTTCTTCAATATCTTCGCTGTTAAAATAATATTTGCTATTTTTTATGATAATAAAAACATATCCCGCAAAGTCTTTTATGATATTGGTTATATCCATTTTTCCATCAGAAATATATTCCTTTATTCTCTTATTACTCATTTGTTTAGAGCTCCTTTTCTAGATATCTATTTACATATTACCATTTTTTTAATAAAGGTAACATGTAAAATAAGAACCTGATCTAACATTAATAATTAGAGATGCAGTTTGGTAACCTAAAACCTTGTCGTTCCTGCAATAAAAAAAAGATAATTTGCTAACTATGATTTGGAACTATGTCTGCAGTGTTTCTGATACTTTATATACTGAATATTTTAGTTCTTTGTTTGATAATTTTTAAAAGATAAATAATGAATCAAAAAATAAAAAGTGTTAATAAAAGTAACTGAAATGAAAGAAAATAGGAAATATATTTAGGGATATTTAATGAAAATAATTCAAAATTCCTTTTATGTTCGCTTGTTTTTTATTGTAAATTAATGTAATATAATAACAACCTTTCGCTCGAAAAGGTTAGTCTTTTCCTAAAAGGCGGAAAGGGGGTACTACATATGTCTATCGGTGATGCAATTCTTTGTTTAGTTGATAAATTGCTAGATGAAAGAGAGAAAGTTGTTAGACTTGAACTTTCACAACAGTTTCAACAAATTGAAGATAAGCAATTAGACAACGACTAAATTATGTAGTAATACATATTTTGATAGAGTAGATTTCGCGGTCTACTCTATTATTATATAAAAAAAGTATGTGCATTCGCGGATACACATACATTCTACAAATATCTATCGGTATTAGACATTCTTATTATGTACTTAAATAATAACATATTATTAATGCTTTGTCAAATGAAATTCCCAAAAATCAACTGTTAAATATTCCATACTTTTATTAATTATGAAAGCAAAAAATAGCCTACTCTATAAAAAAGATATAAGGCATAAAAAAAAGCCAATCATCAAGAGCTTCCCTCAAAACGAATGACCTTTATAATGGAGCCACTTCCCAGATTCGAACTGGGGACCCTCGCATTACAAGTGCGATGCTCTGGCCAGCTGAGCTAAAGTGGCAAAATTGGTGACCCCGACGGGAATCGAACCCATGTCTCCGCCGTGAAAGGGCGGTGTCTTAACCGCTTGACCACGGGGCCTTATATAAGAAACTAAATAATAAAAATATTATTTAGTTTCATTTGGTGAGCTATCCGCGACTCGAACGCGGGACAACTTGATTAAAAGTCAAGTGCTCTACCACCTGAGCTAATAGCCCATTTATGCGTTATCCAGAACGCTTTTATAGTTTACAATATTTTTTCGCAGTTGTCAATAGATTTATGAAAAATTTGTGAATTTTTTTTGTTTTTTTGTTAAACACCCTTATTTTTTATGGATTTTTCACAAATTTTTCATGATTATAATCTATTTTTATTATATTATTTTTCTTGTTCTGCATTTAATTTTTCTAATACATCTTCTACATCAATTCCATGAACATCGCAAGCTTCTTCGATTGTTTCCATTTGAGATGCAGGACAACCAATGCAATGCATTCCAACATTTAATAATATTTCTGCTTTTTCTGGAGCTACTTCTAACAATTCTCCAATTCTTGTATCTTTATTAAATTTCATTATAATTCCTCCCATTTGAAATATTATTTGTTACAGTTCAAACAAAAATCTGTTGTCCAAATACATTATATAAATTATTTGGTCTATATTGTCTGAATAATAACACATCTTTATAAATTTTATCACAAATTTCACAAAAAGTATAGACAAATGATAAAAAATATTGTATTATGGAAAAAATTGTAAGGCGGTGATTATATTTTTACACTCTTAGATTTATTTTTTATCTCTTTTATTATTCATCTTTTTATTACTTTATATTCAATATATACATTTTTTGATATCAAAATTTTTCATAATCAACAAGGTTCAAAATTAAAATTAAAACAAAAATTCATAGAAAAAGGAGGTTCTTAGTTTATTAAACGATCTTTATTTTTACGATTCTTAAAATCATTTTTTATCCTATGTTTAAGTATATTTTTTGTTTTTTTACATTTTCATTTTTTTCATTCTATTTATACTGCAGAAGAATTAATTATTCCGTATGGATTAAAACCTTTTGATATTTGTTCGAAAAATCCAATTTTATGGAAACACATAAAAGTAATACATATTTTTAGTTTTACCTTTTCAATGATCATCATAACAAATTTTTTCTTTTCTAAATTGTTCAAAAAATTATTTAAATCAGAAAAAAACAAATCAAAAAAGTTAAATACAAACTTTATGTTATCCACAAAACAAAAAAATATGTCTAACACCTGTAATGATTTACAATTATTCATTGGATTTAACGAGACCACAAAATCAGATGTATATATTCCTAAAAGTGGACTTTATCAAAATTTTTTAATTACTGGCACCATTGGTTCTGGTAAAACTTCTTCTGCCATGTATCCTTTTACAGAACAAATTCTTAGATTTAATAGCAAACATCCTAACAAAAAAATAGCAATGCTTATTTTAGATGTAAAAGGAAATTACTATG
Source organism: uncultured Clostridia bacterium (assembly GCA_904387305.1). GTDB lineage: Bacteria > Bacillota > Clostridia > TANB77 > CAG-508 > CAG-269. The sequence goes on along the minus strand of CAJFLB010000002.1, from coordinate 67,336 downwards.
CACAAGTAAAAGAATTTTGTAAAACTTATGACCTACTTTCTGACCTAATTGTTATAGAATTACATTCACATATTCATTATAATCCATTACATAAACCACATTTGAAAGCTCAAGTATTAGCAAATCGTTTAAAAACTATTCTTTTATTATTCTCGGAAAACAATTCAGAATCTTATTGGTTAGATAAAGCAGAACAAGTTTTAACTGAATGTATCAAATTATGTCGTTTTTATAATCAAGGATATGTTACTTTTTTAGAACTTCATAAATTAATAACGATTCCAACATATTATAAGGAAAAAATCCCTATTTTAAAGGAACTTTTTATTAATGGAAAATTAAAAAAACAGGAAATTTATGAATTAAATGCTTGTTTAGATTTTTTTCAGAAAGAATTTGAAGCTTTAGATCAACGAACAAAAGCAATACTCATTTCCGAAATCACTCGAATTACCAACACTTTTGTTTCTGATTATGATGTTATGTCTTGTTTTTGTTCCCCTAAAGAAAAACTCACCTTTACTGGTTTTGAAGAAGTCATAAAAAAGGGAAAAATTGTCGTATTAAATATGAATATTTCTGAATATGCTAGTCTTTCTAAAATTATCGCTACTTATTTAAAACTCGATTTTCAAACAGAAATATTAACCAATTTATCTAATAATAACGTCTATCCTACTGCTTTTATCTGTGACGAATATGATAAATATGTTAGTAAAACAGATGCAGAATTTTTCTCTTTAAGTAGAGAAGCAAAATGTATCAATATTGTTAGTACACAAAGTTATTCTTCTTTAAAAAATACATTAAAAGATGATTCATTTGTAAAAGTTATTGTTCAAAATCTAATCAATAAAATTTGGTTTCGTACAGATGATATTTTTACTATTGAAGAAGCACAAAAACAATTAGGGAAAGAAGAAAAAACAAGAATTTCAAAAAGTGTTTCCGAAAATGCAAAAGAAACCAATTTTAGTTATATTTCCAATACATTAAATTCTGAAAATTCTAATATTTCCGAATCCATCAGTACATACATTCAAAATGATTATATCTATGAATCTAATTATTTTACACAAAAACTAGAAACCTTTCATGCCTTATGTTTTTTATCAGATGGTAATAAAATATATTCCCCTTGCAAATTACAAATGATTCCCTATTTTAAAAATGAAAGGAGTTTTTATAATGAAAAGAAAAAAAATAAATATAAAAAATAATATTAAAATTCAACCCATTTTTTTGTATAGTTTATATATTTTAATAATCTTTCTTATTCTTTTATGTTCCTATTCTTCTATCTGTTTTGCCTTAGGAGACCCAAAATTAATTAGTACAATTAATTCTGCTTTTAAAGATATTGAAAGTTGGATCTTAAAAATTGCAACACCTGCTGCAGCCGTAGCTGTTGGTACTGGTGTGTTTATGAAAAAATTCAGCTTTGGCGATGAGGAGAAAATACGAACAGGAAAAAAATTAATAAAAGGTTCTTTATTTTCCTATGCTTTTATACTTGCCATTGATTTAATTTTATCTGCTATACAATCTTTAGTAGGATAGGAGGTTAAATGGAATCATCTCAAAATATTACCCAAATTATTATTGATACCATTAATACTATTCTTGAAAACCTTTTCAGTTCTATTGATAACAACTTATATAGTTTATTAGATGAACTTACTTTTATTAATTCAGATATTTTAACAGATAAATATTTTGAAGATATCTTAGGCACTTCAAGTTCTAGTGGTATTCTATTAATTGCGAATACTTTATTATTTGCTTTTATTTTATATTATAGCATTAAATATTTATTATCTCATTTAACCTATGATAGAATTGACAAGCCTTCTAGCTTTTTTATCAAAATGGTTCTTTATGCCATTTGTATGAATTCTTCCTTCTTTATCGTAGAATTATTCATTGACTTAATATCTTATATTTCTTTATTTATCCGTAGTATCGGAGAAGATTTATTTCAAGAAAGTATTTGTTTTTCTTCTTTAATTACAAATATCAATACCAATATTTCTGTTGATACATCTGCCTTAAATATTTTTACGATTGATGGATTAATAAAAGGAATTTTATCTATGTCTTTATTAAATTTGGTATTTACTTATTCTTTAAGATATATTTTCATAAAAGTTTTTGTAATCATAACCCCTTTTGCTTTTTTGTCATTAATACTTTCCAATACTAGTTGGTTTTTCAAGGCTTGGATTAAAAATTTATTCTCTCTTCTATTTATTCAAATTATTGTATCGATTATTTTATTATTGATGTTTTCTGTTGATTTTTCAAATACAGATTTGTTTAGCAAATTTATTTATGTTGGTGGCATGTACGGTTTAATCAGAGCAAATTCTCTTGTACGTGATTTTATCGGTGGTGTTTCCACAACTGTTACACAATCTGTGAAAAGTTTTACAAATTTAAAATAAGATATAAAATTGGAGGCGATTATTTTGAAATTTATTTTTCCACAAAATTACACTTTTAAAAACAAAATATTTGGATTTATTGATTATTCCGTAGCCATTATCAATATTGTATGGGCTATCATAATTGGTGGATTACTGCATATTTGTATTCAAGATATCAATATAAAAGTCATTACTTTTATTCTCTTTTGTTTTCCTATATTTTTACTTAGTATTTCTGGCATTCATGGGGAAAATATTATCTATGTATTTATCTATATGTTTAAATTTTTTATCAAACAAAAATTATTTTTTTACTCTAAAACAAACAGATATAGGTAATTGGAGATTTCTGTATTAAAATTCAAAAATTTTTCCTTGAATTTTTTGTCTAAAAAAGATATAATTTGTATTACCAAATCATGAGATTTATAACGCATTGTTATATATTCTCAATTTGCTCTTAGAAAGGATTGATAACGAAAATGAAATTAGAACAAAATGATAAAACACTTTTATTTTCTGAAACTACTATACCAGATATATTTTTTTCAGATTATTTGTCTCAAATACCAGGAGATTATTTGAAAATTTATTTATATACATTATTTCTTTCAAAATATAATAAAGATATTAAATTAAATGATTTATCTAAAAAACTAAATATACCTTTAAAATCAATTAGTGAAGGATTTAAGTTTTTAGAAGAAAATAAATTACTTACAAAAAAATCCACTGGATATGTCATTGTAGATTTACAAGAAGCAACACTTCATGAATTATATACACCAAATTTAACAGTTTCAAAAGAAAAAGTAGAGCAAACTGCTAAAAATCAATCTAGAGCAAAAGCAATTGAACATATTAATAATATGTATTTCCAAGGAATCATGAGTCCTTCATGGTACAATGATATTGATATTTGGTTTAAAAAATATAATTTTGATGAACAAGTTATGATAGCTCTTTTTGATTATTGCTATAATAGAAGTGCTATGCATAGAAATTATGTGCAAACTGTTGCGGAAGCTTGGGCTTCAAATAAAATAAAAACTTGGAATGATCTTGACATTTATTATGAAAAACAAGAAAAATTAAATACTTTGAAAAAAACAATTTCTAAAAAACTTGGTAAACATGGAAACTTAACACAATATGAAGAAGCTTATATTGAAAATTGGGTATTAAATTTCGGATATGATATGGATATTATCGAAATTGCTTTAAAACGTACGACCTTAAAACAAGCTCCTACATTTGAATATATTAATACCATTATTACAGATTGGCATGACAGAAATCTAAAAACACCTTCTGAAGTAAATGCTTTTATTGAGCAAAGGAAAAAGCTAAGTAAAGATACAAAAAATCTAAAAAATCAAGTAGAAAAGGTAAATTATGAACAAAGAAAATATGAAAATTTAGACTTTTTATATGCAAATCAAATAAATAAGGAGGATAAAATTGGCTAATGAAATTTTAAATGCTTTATTAAAAGAATATGAACAAAAAAAGGTAAGAGCAGAAATTGCAGCAGATGAAAGAAAAGAATCTTTATATAAAAAAATTCCAAGATTACAAACACTTGAAAATGAAATTAACAATAGTGCTCTTACGACTGCTAGGAATATTTTGAATAAAAGATCATCTGATTTATCTTCACTTTCAGATAGAATCAACTCTTTAAAAAAAGAAAAAGAAGATATCTTGAAAAAAAATCATATTGATTCAAATTATCTAAAACCACATTATGAATGTCCTATATGTAAAGATACAGGATATATTCAAAAAGATAATTATCAAACAGAAATGTGTTCTTGTTTAAAACAAAAACTTTTAGATATTTCTTTTAATAAATCTAATATGTCTAATCTAGATAAAGAAAACTTTTCTACTTTTAATGAATTACTTTTCTCAAATGAAGCCAATCTTGAAAAATATAGATTTGCAATTTCCCCTAGGGAAAATATGATAAAAATCAAAGAGAAATCTATAGAATTTGTCCAAAATTTTGATAATCCAGATTATAAGAATTTATTATTTTTAGGAAATACTGGACTTGGAAAAACATTTCTTTCCAATTGTATTGCTAATGAAGTATTAAAATTAGGAAAAACTGTACTATATCAAACAGCACCTGTTTTATTAGAAAATATTATTGATTATAAATTAAATAAGCAAAAAGCAAATTTAGAAGATATTAATAAATCTGTATTAGAAACAGATCTACTGATTATAGATGATTTAGGCACAGAAAGTTTAAATAGTATGAAATTAAGTGAATTATTTACAATTATTAATACGAGAATTCTAAATTTAAATCATAAAATTACGAAAACGATTATTTCAACAAATTTAAATATTAATGAAATCTTCAGCAAATATGAAGAAAGAATTGGCTCTAGAATTGCTGGATATTATGATATTTATTGTTTTTTTGGAGATGACATCCGTTTTAAAAAAAGATAAGAAAAAATCCTTTTAAGAAATCTTAAAAGGATTTTTTATGTTATAGATAATAATATTCTTATTTTTATGAATTTTCTACATCATTAATTTCTGGTGCTAATATTTCCATACTTACAACTTTTCCACCATCACTCGTTCTCATTAATGTAACACCTTGTGTTGATCTACCTAAAACACTAATATCTTTTACATTAATTCTAATAATGGTTCCTGTATCTGTGATCAACATAACATCATCTTCTTCAGATGCAATTCTAACACCAACTAGTTTTCCTGTCTTAGGTGTAATCTTATATGTAATAACACCTTTTCCACCTCTATTTTGTACTCTATACTCGTCTAGTTCTGTTCTCTTACCAAATCCGTTCTCTGTAATTGCTAATAATGTTGCCTTTCCACCACTAATGACAGATTCCATCCCAATAACTTCATCATCTTCATCAAGTCTAATACCAATAACACCTTGAGAAACTCTTCCAATTGGTCTTACATCTTTTTCATCAAATGTAATACACATACCATTTCTTGTAACTAAAACAACATTATCTTCTCCGTCTGTTAATCTTACACCGATTAATTCGTCATCTTCTTTTAATGTGATTCCTTGTAAACCAGTCTTTCTTGTAGAATCATATTCTTTTAATGCTGTTTTCTTGATTAATCCATTCTTTGTTGCCATTAATAAATATTTTCCTTCAGCAAAGTTTTGAATTGGTATAACAGCAGATACTTTTTCTCCTGCATCTAGACTTAATAAATTTACAATTGCTGTGCCTTTTGCAGTTCTTCCTGCTTCTGGAATTTCATAACCTCTCAAATGATATAATTTACCTTTATTTGTAAAGAATAAAATCGTATCATGTGTTGAAGCAGTAAAGATTTGTTTCACAAAATCTTCTTCTCTAGTTGCAATTCCTGTTATTCCTTTTCCTCCACGTCTTTGACTTTTATATGTATCAATTGGCATTCTTTTGATATATCCGAAATGTGTCAAAGCAACAACGGTTTGCTCTTCTTTAATCAAATCTTCTACATCAATTTCACCTTCTGCTGCTACAATTTTTGTTTTTCTTTCATCACCAAATTTATCTCTAATTTCTAATAACTCTTCTTTAATAATGTCAAAAACTAATTTTTCACTATTTAAAATATCTCTTAAATGTGCAATTAATTCCATTAATTGATTATATTCTTCTTCTATTTTCTCTCTTTGCAAACCTGATAATGTTCTTAATCTCATATCCAAAATTGCTTGTGCTTGGATATCAGTAAGTCCAAATCTTTCCATTAATCTTTCTTTTGCATCATCATAAGAGTTTCTAATAATATTAATAACCTCATCAATATTATCTAATGCAATTTTTAATCCCTCTAAAATATGAGCTCTAGCCAATGCTTTATCTAATTCAAATTGTGTTCTTCTTAAGATAACATCTTTTCTATGATCTATGTAACAATCCAAGCATTGTCTTAATGTTAAAATTTTTGGAACACCATTTACTAATGCAAGCATAATAATACCAAATGTTGTTTGCATTTGTGTATGTTTAAACAATTGATTTAATACAACTTGTGGATTTGCATCTCTTTTTAATTCAATAACGACTCTTACTTTATCTTTTCTATCAGATTCATCTCTACACTCTGAAATGCCTTCTATTTTTCTTTCTTTTGATAAATCAGATATTGTTTTTATTAAATTTGCTTTGTTTACTTGATATGGTAAAGAAGAAACAATAATTCTTTGTCTATTTCCACTCATTTCTTCAATTTCTGTTTCTGCTCTTAAAGTTATTTTTCCTTTACCTGTTGTATATGCTTGTTTAATACCTTCAAGTCCTAAAATAATTCCCTCTGTTGGAAAATCTGGACCTTTTATAACGCTCATTAATTCTTCATCTGTTACATTATCTTCATCAATAATTTTAATAATTCCATCAATTAATTCTGTTAAATTATGTGGTGGTATATTTGTTGCCATACCTACGGCAATACCTGAAGAACCATTTGCAAGTAATGCTGGTATTCTTGCTGGTAAAACAGTTGGTTCTTGTAATCTATCATCATAGTTTGGCATAAAATCAACTGTATTTTTCTCAATATCTGTTAACATATATTCTGAAATTTTAGACATTCTTGCTTCTGTATACCTCATAGCAGCTGCTCCATCACCATCTACAGAACCAAAGTTACCATGTCCATCAATTAGCATATATCTCATTGAGAAATCTTGTGCTAATCTAACCATAGCATCATATACAGAACTATCTCCATGTGGGTGATATCTACCTAAAACAGAACCTACAGTATTAGCACACTTCCTGTATGGTTTATCTGATGTAATACCATCTTCATGCATTGAATATAAAATTCTTCTATGTACTGGCTTTAAACCATCTCTTACATCTGGAAGTGCACGAGAAACAATAACACTCATGGCATAGTCAATATATGCTTCTCTCATCTCTTTTTCGATGTCTTTTTCTATTATTTTTCCGTCTCTTCTTTCTTGTCTTTCTTCCATTGTTTTCCCTCTCTTCCTTTATATTTCTACCTTTGTATTATACTAAAACAAACTTTATTTTGCAAGTAAAATCCCTAAAAAAACTAGGGAAATAAATATTTTAGATTTTCTTTAAAAATAGTTTATTTCTCTAGTTTTTTCATAATCAATAATGTAATAAAATTATATTCATTTATATTCTTTAGTCTTACTAATTTCTTAATCTTTTAAACAATTTAATATCAAATTTACACCATCAATAAATCCTAGTTTATACATCTCTTTGTTATATTCTGTAATTTTTATATTATAATTATCTTCTATTTTATTTAATATTTCCTTTAATTCTTGTTCACAATTAGAATCATCTTCGATTTCTTTAAAGTTAATTTGTTTTAATTTATCATTTAACTTTTTATCTGTTTTCTTTAAGATTTCATCTATCTTTTCATCTTGTACTTGATAAAGGATATTTATCATATTTTTCTCTTTTAAATCTTTAAAATTCAATTTTTCATCTCCTCTATTATCTATATTAATTATAAATTCTTATCTCTATTATTTATATTATTTCTTATTTCTATACTTATATTTGCTTTTTTATAATCAATATTTTGTCTATTCAAAACATAATAATATATAATCATTTCCAATGTTGTTTTTGTTAACATTTGCTCTACGCATATCTTCTTCATACGCTTTGAGTCTGTCGGTTTTTAATATTTTTTGTAATATAATGTAAATAATATTTTTTTTGAGGTGACATTATGCAAGAAGATTATAAGGTTGGAGAAAGAATTCGAGAAATACGAAAAAACTTAAATATGAATAGAGAAAAATTTTCAGAAATGATTGATATATCTAGTGTTTTTCTAGGACAAATTGAACGAGGAGAAAGATCTTTAAGTATAAAAACTTTATCTAAAATTGTAAAATTTACAGGTGCTTCTACTGATTATATTTTATTTGGTAACAATAATACAAATACCATAATAGATAAAATTAATCGCATTTTGAACCAATGCTCTGAAGAAGGCTTAAATTTGATTTATGAATTTACTTGTTCTATTAATACATTTTTAAAAACCAATAATAGAAATTTATAAATTATTTAAAAGAGGAAAATTTAAAGAATTTTTAAAATTTCCTCTTTTTTTAAAAATATTAATTAATAAATAATACATTTTTTTACATTATATCAATTTTTCAGCTAACTTTATTTGTTCTTGATTTAAATTAAAATCTTGTCCATTATTTTTAATTAAATTATGTAAATTTTCAATAATTCTTGCCTGATTTATTGTCTTTTCTAGTGGAGCCAAATTCTCCAGAATGGTTTCAATTTTATCAAATTCTTGTTCCATTGCTTCAAAATCTTTATTTTCAAAACCTTTTTTCCAATTATTTATAGACTTTTCTATGTTTTCAAGTTCTGTCTTTTGCTCTTTAAATTTTTCTTCTATATTATTTTCTATACTGTCTAATATAATATTTTTTCCCTGCTTAATTGTATTTGCTATATTATAATTAATAACTCCTTTTTGATTCACTTTATCAACAACTGTATCTAATAAAGAAGAAATTCCATCAATCAATCCCCCCGTTTCTATAACATTTTGCATCTGTGAAATATTTTCAAAATTTCCAGTAAATATTCCTATTGCACTTTTACCAATGTCAATAGCATCATCTATTGTTTTTGTAATCCCGTCCTTTAAGCCATAATTAAATAAATTATCTTTTATATTAATGATTTGTTCATCAACAAAATCTGGTAATAAAGCTCTTATTCCAATATCAATTGCAGTATTAATTGTCTTTCCCAATGTTGTCTCTAAAAAATTAGTCTGTTCATTTTTGTTTGTAATTTGATTATTTAAATCTATTTCATTTTCTATTTTATTTAATTCCATAAAAATATCTCCTCTCATTATTGTTTTTATTATTTTATTTTTATATTATTTTTTATTAATTTATAAATTTAATTTTTTTATTAATATTTAATAAATTAAATTTATAATTTTTTAATTATTTATATTTCCATAATTTATTTTTTATTATTTATTATATTTTTTTATTTAACAATTTTTTATATAATTTAATTTTTATAAATATTTTATATTAAAAAAAAATTAAATCGTCTTATTTTTGATTTTCGTGATTTGTTTTTTTAAAATTTTTTTCATATTTATATATTATTTATTTTTATAAAACTTTTTTTAATTATAATAGATTTTATATTAAAATATGATTTGAGTTATTTTTTATATTTTTATCAATTTTTTAAAATCTTTATTTTTCATTATGTATACTATTTTTAAATAAAAATTAATATATTAATTATCCTTATTTTCTATTAAAATGTGTAATTTTAATGTAGAAATAATTATAATTTTATGCTTTTTCTTAATTCTTATATTTTTTAATCTTCTATTTTCTGTAAACTTTTGAATCTTTCTTTTTTATTTGATTTTTATTTTAACATTTTTCTTTTTTACCAAAATTTATTTTCTCTTTAATTTATTTTTTTACTATTAAATTAATTAATATTTTAATATGTTACTTTTGAATTTATTTATTATTTTTAATTCCATATTAATTTACTATTATTTTTATTTAATATTTTTATAATAATTATTTTTTATTATTTTAATTTTATTTTTATTAATTTTATATTTTTATTTTTTTATAATTTCATATTTATATTTTTTTGCAATTTTATATTTTTATAAGTTATTTTTTATAATTTATTTTTTATAAATATTTATTATTATTTATTTTATTATTTTTAGTTTTTTATAATTATCTTTTGTAATTTTTTATTAAAATGATTTATTTTTATTTCCAAATTTTTATTAATTTCTTTTTGAAGTTAATATTTTATTTATATCTTTTTAATATTTTTACTTATATTCATTTTTTATTTAATTACATATTTTCTCTTTTTAAGCAAGCTTTTATAATATTTATTTTTAGATTATGTTTACTTTTTTTAAAAGTTATAATATTTATTGATTTTAAAAAACTATTGGAATACAAAGATTTTCAGTTTTATGATATTTTTTTATTAAAGAGTTTTCTTTTTACTGGTAAACTTTTAAATCATCATTTTATTTATCAATTTTATTTTTTTATAAGCATTTTTTTCTTTTTTTGATCTATTTCTTTAATTCTTTTAATAAATTATTTTATAATTTTAATTTATTTTTTTATTATTTTAAATTTATATTAATTCATTGTTAGTTATTATTTTTATTTAATAATTTTATAATAATTATTTTTTATTCTGATTATTATTTGATTTATTTTTTTACTATTTTATTTTTTATTAATATTTTATATTATTATTTATTTTTTATAATTTTATATTTTTATTTAATATTTATTTTATTTTTTATAAATATTTTATATTATTATTTTTTAACATATTTTTTAAATAAATTGTTTTATTTCTTATTTTAAAATTTATTATTAATTTCTTTTTTTACTTAATATTTTATTTGGATTTTTTTAACATTTTCAATCATATTGAGCTATAAAAAATTTATTTTTATACCTATTTTTATTCTTACCTAGAATCTTTTATTTTTATATTATGTTTACTGTTTTATATAGGATTACTCTACTTATTATTTTTTTAATTCCTTGAAATAATCGAACTTTTCATTTAATATTATTTTATTTTTTTCTTTTTATTAAAACTTTTCATTTTTTTCTGGTAAACTTTTAAATTGCCATTTTATTTATTAATTAAATTTTTATCTTGTTATTTCTTCTTCTATTTTTGTTTTTTCTATTTTATTTCTATAATAAATTATCTACTATTTTAATGTATTATCTTTTATTATTAATTTACAATTTTAATTACATATTTAATATTTAATTTTTAATTATCATTTTTTTTATAGTTATTTTTTTCATTATATTTAATTATTATTATTTTTTTATTAATATTATAATAATTATTTTTTTATTTTATTAATTTATATTTTATTTTTTTAATTATTATAATTATATTTTTTTATAATTTATTTTATACAAATATTTATTTTTTATATATTTTTTTAATATTACTATTTTTTATAAATTATATTTTATTATTATTTTTATAAAATTTTTTTAATTAAATTAATTGATTTATTTTTTATTTTAAAAATTTTTAATTAATTCCTTTTTCTTATTTTAAGATTTTATTTATTATATTTTATTTTTACATCATTCCTTTATTTATTTCTATTTTAGATTTTATTTTTGTATTATGTTGACTTTTTTGTGTTAATTTATATACTTTTTATCTTTACATTTTTCTAGTATTTACTAGAATAGTTGATTTCTAGCCAAAGTTATTATATTTTTCTACTATTTTTTAAATTTTTACAAATTTAATCACTTTGTCTTCTGTAATCTTTTAATTCGTCCTTCTTTTATTAAATTTTTTACTTTTACAATTCTGATAAAATAGATTATTTGTTTATTTACTTTAATTTTATTATCGAATTAAATATTTTTATATGCTATTTTTATTGTCAATTTTTTGTTTTTAATTTGTATTAATTTTATTACTTATATTTATATTTAAAATTATTATTTTATATTTTTAATTCTATTTATTTTTTATTTTAATTAATTTTATTTATTATTTTAAATTTTTTATTTTAATTAATTTTATTTACAATTTTTAATTTTTTATTTTTGATAATTTTTTTATTTAATATTTATAATAATTATTTCTTATTTTATTATAATTTTATATTTTATTTTTTTAATTTTTATAATTATATTTTTTAATAATTTATTTTATATAATTATTTATTTTATTATAGTTTTTTAATATTATTATTTTTTATGAATTTATATTTTATTTTTTTATTATTTTTTATTTTTAATGTTTTTTTATATAATTATCTTTTCATTATTTATTTTTTTTTTAGAGAATTAAATTGTTTTATAATAATTTTTTTATTAATTTCTTTTTAAGATTATTTTTATATTTTTATACATTTCTAATTATCTTGATTCTTTAATTGTTTATTTATATACTTATTTTCAATTTTCAAAACTTTATTTATTATTTTTATTTTAAATTATGTTTACTATTTTATCAAAATTAATATGCTTATTATTTTCAAATTTTCTTTGAAAGAATAGGCTTTTGAGCTTATATTATTTTAGCTTTTCCCTTTTTACAAAATCTTTTATTCTTTATTTTGTAAACTTTTAAATCATAATCTTATCTTTTAATTAAAATTCATATCTTTTTATTTATATATAAAAGATTTTTTTCTTTTTTTATTCTTCAATTATTTATTTTAAAATATTATTTTTAATAATATTTTTATTATTAATTTTAAATTTAAAATTTTTTTATTATATATCTAACTTTCTTATTATTTTTTATTTTAACTATTCTTTAAATTATTTTTATTTTTAATAATTTATTTTTTATATTAATTATTTTATTATTTAATTTATTTTTAATTATTTATTTTATTTCTAATTTTTAATATCTTTTTTTATAATTATCTTTTATTATTTATTTTTTTTAATAATTTTTTAAGAAAATTAAATTGTTTTATATTAAATTTTTTATTAATTTCTTTTTAAGATTATTTTTATATTTTTACACATTTCTAATTTTCTTAATTTTTAAATATTCATTTATATACTTATTTTCAATTTTCAAAACTTTTTTACGATCTTTACTTTTTGATTATGTTTACTATTTTATCAAAATTAATATACTTATTATTTTCACATTTTCTTTGAAAGCAGAAACATTTTAGCTTATATTATTTTAGTTTTCTCTTTTTCTCAAAACTCTTTTATTCTTTTTTGGTAAACTTTTAAATCATTATACACTTGCTATTTTTATTTTTTATATTCTCCTTTTTTAATTATTTCTTTTATATTATTAATTGTATTATTTTCTAATCTATTTTTTTTATTATTTATTTAAATTTTTAATTATATATTTAATTTTTTATTATTATTTATTTTTTTATAATTTTTATTTAACTAATTTTAATTTTTTTATTTTTAATAAAATTATTTTTTATTTATAATTTAATTTTTATTTTTAATAATTTTTATTTATTTTTTATAATTATCGTTTTTATTTTTTTATAATACTTTTTCTAAAATTAATTAATTTATTTTTAATTTCAAAAATATTTTATTAATTATTTTTTATTTACATTTTTTTATATTCTCTATCATATTTTATTTTTATAATATTTATTTTACTGATAATTTTAATAAAATTTTTTATATTATTATTTTATAATTATGTTTACTTTTAAATCATATTAACTATTCTTTCTATTTTTTATAAATTCCTTAAATTTATAGTGTTTTAAGTATTTTTTCTTTTAGATTTTTAAGCACTTTTTAATTTTTTCAATAAACTTTTTACCTAATTTTTTAGTTAATATTTTCTACTATAAAAATATTTTTTAGTTTATCTTTTATTTTTTATAATTCTTATTTAATCATTTTTTCCTTTTATTTTTTATATTTATTTCTATTTAAAAATTTATTTATTTTTATAATATTTATTTTTTTTATATTTTTATTTTTAATTATTACTTTTATAATAAAATTATATAAAAAATAAATTGTTAATTTTTATTCTATTTAATTAATGTTTATAAAATTTATTTTTTTTATTAATTATTTAATTTTAATTAATTATTTATATTTTTACTATATATTTTATTAATTACTTTTTTTAATTATTTATTTAATTCATTTTATTAATTAATTATTTTTATTTTGTTAAATTTATTTTTTAATATTATTTTATAAAAATATTTTGATAAATTATTTTTTGGATAATTTAAAATAATTAAATTAATTTTTTTATTTATATTTTTATTTAACATTAATAAATCTTCTTTTTTATTTTCAGCTACAAAAATATTTAAATTTTTATTCTGTAATTTACTTCTTTTTATTAATATATGATTGTTTACATAATCAACATTAAAAATTATATACCCAGTTTGCTTCCTATACTTTCTTACTATTTCCCTTACAATTTTACTTTTTATTAATTCATTCTTATCTTCTAACATTTTATTAATATTTATAATTTCTTTTATATTTCTGTCTACCTTTTTTTCTTTCAATTTATAATCTATTTTGTAATTTAAATAATATCTATTTTTTTTAGAATTTATATTTTTTAATTTTATAGTTTTTTTATATTCTATATTTTGATTCTTTATTTTTTTATTATTTTTTAATTTTAAATTTATAATTGTTATTTTTTTATTTTCTAAAATTATTTTTTTTATAATGTATAATTCTATTATTTTTTTATTTATTTTATCTTCTCCAAAAATAAATATAATTTTTTTATCTGTTATTTTTTCTTTTTTATTTTTATTAATTAATCTATATATTTTTTCTACTATTTTTTTTGTTTTTTTATTTATTATATTATTATTTATTTTTGTATTTTTTATATTTTTATCTTTTATTTTTTTTATTAATTTATTTATGCTAAATATATTATTAAAATAAATTTCTTTTATATTATTTTTTATTAATTCTTTTTCATTTTTTTTATTTGATAAAATAATAATAATTTCTATCTTTTTATTTATATTTTTTATTTTTTTTATTAATTTAATAATATCTATATCTCCAGGAATTTTTTCACTAATAATAAGTATATCTATTTTTTTATTTTTTTTTACTATATCTATAATTGCTTCTTTATATAATATATTTTCATTTTTTATTAATTTATTTTTTATTATTTTTCTTAATATTTTTTCTTCATATATAGCTGTTATAATATTATCCATTATTATTTGCTCCTCTTATAATTTCACTTTCCTCATCTGAACATTCTATTCTGGTTAATATATGATCTTCTCCTACAAACATTAAACATTCTCCTCTTTTTAATGATTTAATTTCCACTTTTTCTTTTTCTGATAAATTTGCATATTCTGATAGTACTTTTATATTCTCTTCCTCTAGTGCAAAAAATGTTTTTATACTAGAATTATTTAAAATACTTTTTCCATAAATTCCTCCTTCTAAACTAAACAAATCTGAAATATCTTGTGTTATTGCAACACTACTTCCTCCATATTTTCTAATTGTTTTAAATATTTTGTAGATAAAACTTGCAACATTTTTATTAGAAGTTACCCCTATTAGTCTCCAGATTTCATCTAAATAAATTGCTTTTTCTTCTTTTCTGTTTTCTTTTATTTTGTCCCAAAAAATATCTGTAAATAAATACATACCATATTTTAAATTCTCTTCACCTAATTCATATATATCAGCAACAATAAGTTCATTTTTTAATTCTATATTTGTATGATGATTAAAAAATTTCATAGATCCCTTTACAAATGGGATTAATTTTATAGCAAATTTTTCTGTTTTTTTATCTTTTTTCAAAACGTTATGTAAATCTTCTAATATAGGCATATCCTTTTTATTTTTAAATATTAACTTTTTATTTTCTCTTTTATATAATGACTTATCATCAAAGTTAATATTTTTTTCTTTATAAGTCTCAATTAGTTTTTCTTCTATTAATGCTTTTTCTTCTTCATTTAACTCTCCAAAAATCAAATTAAAAAATCCGATTAACTTACCTATTTTAGTTGCTAAATATCCATTTTCCCCTTCCTCTATACTTTCCTTTCTAATTTCTAATATATTAATATATGTTTGAGAATTTGGTCCTATAATAATTCTTGTTCCATTTAAATTTTCACTAAGACTAACATATTCTCTTTCTGGATCTATAATATATTGTTTTATTCCCATTAATCTATAACGTAAAATTAATAATTTTGTATAAAAAGATTTACCCGCTCCACTTGTCCCAAAAATACATATATTGGCATTTTTATATTTTTTTGTATCATATCTATTTATAAATACAAGTGAATCATTATAGATATTTGTTCCAATAAAAATTCCATCTTCATCAAAAATAGTTGACGATATAAATGGATATGTTGCAATTAAACTGGATGTTAATACATTTCTTTTTGCTATATTTTTTATGAGTCGATTATTTTCCATAATCGGCATACAACTTTTAAATACTTCTTCTTGTCTAAAATTTGCTCTTCTTGTTTGTATCCCTTTGCTTTGGGATATTCCTTCTATTTTACTAATTAGATATTCTAATTGTTTTTTATCTTCTGCATATATTAATAAATATATATATAAATAATACATATCTTCATTGTTTATCTGCATTTCTTTTCTAATATATTTAGCATCTCCATAAATAGATGTTGCAATGTCAATGTCTTGTCTATTTTCATTGTTATTTTTTACCTCTAATCCTACATTCCCTATATGATAGGTCAGCTCTTTTATTACTTTATATGAATCCTGTTTTTCATAAAAAATAGATATATTTATATTTATGTTACTTTCTATAATACTTTTTAAAATAATATCTGTTTGTTCTCTATAATAATCAACAATAATAATTCCTGTATAATATACATTATCAATTTCTATATATTTAGGATTTTGCAAATTAATATATGCTGGAGAAATTTTATCTTTTTCAAATATTGTTCCTTCTAAAATAGATAAATTTTTTTCTTTATTATTTCTTGTTATTATTTTTTTTAATTCTATATTAATTCCTCCTTTTAGTTATCTTTTTTATTTAAATATTTTTTTGTATTTAAATAAGAAAAAAATATTTTTAATATTTCTTCTTTTTTATCTATATTATTTACTTTATTTCCACATCTTGATAAACATTCTTTTATTTTTATATATTTTTCATTTAATTCTTGTTTTATTATTTCTATATTTTTTTCTTTTTTATTAATTGGCTGATTTTTTATTATGATATAAAATTTTTTTGAAGATGATTTTTTATTATTATTTAGATTAGAAATATATTGAATATAATTTTCACTAATATTTTTTAAATATTTATTTTCTTTTTTTGATACATATTTTTTTATTCTTGAAATATGATGAGTTAAATCTTCTTTATTACTTTGAATTAAAATTTGAATGTCAAATTGACAAGTTCGAAAAAAAATTTTAAAAGAATTTAAAATTGCTTCTTTTTCTAAATCTGATTTTAAATTATAATTAATTGGTGTAACTTCTAATATTTTTATGTATATATTATTTTCAATTTCGATAATCCCTTCTTTCAGTATTTGTCTTATGGGTATCCATTCTTGGACAGTCTTTTCTTTTATATTTATCACACTCCTTATGCTGAATTTTACAATATTTTACATTGGTTGTCAAGAAAAACTTTTTGACAAAATTCGACTTTATGTTACTTTTTATTTTTGGTTTATCTTATTTTTTAATATTATTTTATTCTTCTGCCTTTTTTTATTTAATTATTTTTTTAGTTTTTATTTCTATTATTTATTTTAGTTATTTGTTTAATTAATTATTTTCATTATTTATCCTAATTATATTTTAATTATTTGTTTAATATTTTTTTTATTTATTCTAAATATTATTTTAATTATTTATTTAATATATTTTTTTATTTATTCTAATTATTATTTTAATTATTTATTTTAATTATTTTTTAATTATTATTTTAATTATTTATTTTAATTATTATTTTAATTATTTTTTTAATTATTTTTTAATTATTATTTTAATTATTTTTTTAATTATTTTTTAATTATTATTTTAATTATTTTTTTAATTATTATTTTAATTATTTATTTTAATTATTTGTTATTATTTGTTTTAATTATTTGTTTAATTATTTTTTAATTATTTTTTAATTATTCATTTTAATTTTTATTTTATTATTTTTTATTTTTTTTGAATATTTTTTTTATTTTTGAATATAATAATAATGTAAGGTTAATAATAGTTAAACAAAAAATAATATTAGATGTTTATTCGTTTATTATTATTTGAGCAAAAATGTATTATGGTGTTTTTTAATATTATAATATGTTGGCGACGTGAATATATTACTTGTTTGTATGCTATATTTTTATTTTAGATTTTCTTTTTATAATCTGTATTGTGGCAAAATAATATGTAATGTATCTTAGTTACGATTATTCTTATATCTTCTAATGATTATTAGTAGTCCTTTTTATTGGATGAATTTAGTTGTTAGTGGTGTATTAATGGTCAAGCGAATGATTAATATATGTGGTTTAAAGTTTACGCATATAGTAATATATGCTAGATTTGAAAATTATGTATCTTGGTTTTAACTGCGATTATTATTAGCTTTACTGATTAAAGGCAGATAATGTTTCTATTATCTGCCTTTAAATTTTTATATTCAAAAATAATTTTTTATATATCTAAGTTTCTTACATATTTTGCATTTTGTTGTATAAATTCTCTTCTTGGCTCTACTTCGTCTCCCATTAATAATGTAAAGATTTCATCTGCTTTTTGAGCATCTTCCATAGTTACTTTAATAAGAATTCTTGTTTCTGGATTCATTGTTGTATCCCATAATTGTTCTGGATTCATTTCTCCTAAACCTTTATATCTTTGTAAAGATAATGAGTCTCTTGTAATTCCCTGTTCCTCTAATTCTTTATATGCTTTTTCTAAATCTTCATCTGTATAACAATATTTATCTTCCATTCCTTTTTTAGATAATTTATATAATGGTGGTTGTGCTAAATATACATTTCCATTTTCTATTAATGGTCTCATATATCTAAAGAAGAATGTTAATAATAATGTTCTAATATGTGAACCATCAACATCAGCATCTGCCATGATGATTACTTTTCCATATCTTATTTTTGTAACATCAAAATCTGCACCAATTCCTGCACCTATAGCAACAATAACTGGATTTAATTTATCATTTCCATATATTTTATCTGCTCTAGCTTTTTCTACATTTAACATTTTTCCCCATAAAGGTAATATTGCTTGGAATTTTCTATCTCTTCCTTGTTTTGCACTACCTCCTGCTGAATCTCCCTCAACGATATAAACTTCACATTCATCAGCATTTTTACTACTACAATCTGCAAGTTTTCCTGGTAATGTAGATGTTTCCAAATTGCTTTTCTTTCTTACTAATTCCCTAGCCTTTCTAGCTGCTTCTCTTGCTCTTGATGCACTAATACATTTATCTAATATGGCTTTTGCTACAGATGGATTTTCTTCTAAAAATGTAGATAATGCTTCATTTACCATACTTTGTACCACACCTGTAACTTCACTATTCCCTAATTTTGTTTTTGTTTGTCCTTCGAATTGAGGCTCTTTTACTTTTACAGATACAACTGCCGTTATTCCTTCTCTAATATCTTCACCTTGTAAATTACTATCTTTTTCTTTTAATATGTTATGATTTCTTGCATAATCGTTCATAACTTTTGTTAAAGCTCTTTTAAATCCTTCTAAGTGTGTTCCACCTTCGATTGTGTTAATATTATTTGTAAATGTATATATATTTTCTGAATAACTTGATGTATATTGTATAGCAATTTCTACTGGTATTTCTCCATCTTTTTCTATATAAATTGGTGTTTTATGTAACTTTTCTTTATTTTTATTTAAATATTCTACAAAAGATATTAAACCACCTTCATAACAAAATTCAGCTTTTTTAGGTGTTTCCTCTCTTTGATCTTCTATTGTAATTTTCAATCCTTTTGTTAAAAATGCTATTTCTCTAAATCTTTTTTCTAATACTTCGTATTCATAATTTAAACTTTCAAAAATAGTATCATCAGCTAAAAATCTAACTTTGGTTCCAGTTCCTTCAGCATCTCCGATTCTTTCCAATTTTTTAACTGTTTTTCCTTTTTCAAAAGCCATTTGGTAAAGTCCGCCATCTCTTTTTATTGTTACTTCAGCCCAAGTAGATAAAGCATTTACTACTGAAGCACCAACACCATGTAATCCTCCTGATACTTTATATCCGCTATCTCCACCAAATTTTCCTCCAGCATGTAGAACTGTATATACAGTTTCTGCTGTTGAGATATGTGTTTTTGGATGTATTTCTACTGGTATTCCTCTACCATTATCTGTTACACAAATAACATTTCCTTGTTCTATAATAACATTAATTTCAGTACAATACCCTGCTAAAGCTTCATCTACACCATTATCAACAATCTCATATACTAAATGATGAAGTCCTCTAATAGATGTACTTCCTATATACATTCCAGGTCTTTTTCTTACGGCTTCAAGTCCTTCCAATACTTGTATTTGTTCTGCCCCATACTTATGATCATATTTTTCCATTTGTGTATCCTCCTAAACTTCTTGATTTTCTTTTATCACTTTTCCGTCTTTTACATTATATATTAAAATATTTTTATTTTCAAGTTTTATTTTATCAGTACAAGTGATTATTACTTGTATATTTTCAATTTTCTCTAATAAATGTTTTCTTCTTTTTTCATCTAATTCTGACATAAAATCATCTAATAATAATATTGGATATTCTCCAATTTCATCATATATAATATCTAATTCAGCCATTCTTAAAGACAAAATTGCCGTCCTATGTTGTCCTTGAGATCCATATGTCCCTAAGTCTTTATCATTTATAAATATTGTGAAATCATCTCTATGAATTCCTTTTGTGGTATATCCTTTTATAATATCTAATTTTCTTCTTTCTTTCAATAGTTTTCTATATTTTTCTTTATCTTCACAATCTGAATGATATTCAATTTTTAATTCTTCTTTATTATCTGTTACTTCTTTATGAATTTTTATTATTTTTTCTTGTATCTTTTTTATAAATTCTTTTCGATATTCACATATTTTTTCTGCATATTCTATTAATTTTTCATCCCAAATATCTAATAATTCTTCGCCTTTATTTTCTTCTCTAATTTGTCTTAAATAATTATTTCTTTGTTCAATTGTTTTTAAATATAAATTTAAATTATACATATAATTTGGTTTTAACTGACTGATCATAATATCTAAAAATCTTCTTCTATTTTGTGGTCCACCTTTTAAAATGTGAATATCGTCTGGTGTAAAAATAACTACATTTATATTCCCTAATAATTCACTTAATTTTTTTAATTTAATTCCATTTAAAAATATATTTTTTTTATTTGATAAATCAATTTTTATTTTTCCACATCTATCAGATTTTTCGTAAAGAATTTCTATCAATGCATTTTCTTTTCCTAATTGAATCATTTCGCTATCTTTTTTAGCCCTAAAGGATTTTCCCATACTACATAAAAAAATACTTTCAATTATATTCGTTTTTCCCTGTGCATTTTCACCATAAAATATATTTAAATTTTTATTTAATTCAATTATTTCATTTTCATAATTTCTAAAATTGTTTAAACTTATTTTACTTATCCACATATTCTTCTCCATTTGTGTATAACTTTTTTTGTTTTTTATTTCTTTTATTTTCTTTTTATTTATATTTTTATCTTTTTTTTTACTATTTTTTTATTTTTTCTTTCTATTTTTTAATATAAAATTATATTACTAAAAAATAAAAATGGCTTATTTTTGATTTTCACGCTTCATTTTTTTTGCATTTTTTATTTTCTTTTTTATTTTTATAATTATTTTAGATATAAAATTATATTATTAAAAAATAAAATCGGCTTATTTTTGATTTTCATGTTTTATTTTTTTGTTATTTTTTCTAATTTTTTATTTATATTTATTATAAATATATTTTTATTATTTATTTTTTTAATTATTTTTTATTAATAAATAATTATTTTATATTTATTAATTTATTTTATTATTAATTTTTTTATTAATTATTTTATATTTTTAATTTTAAAATTTTAATATTTTATCTATTTTTTGAAAAAACTTTTTATTTATTCTTTCTCTATTTTTCTTTTTTTATCTTTTTTTTTCTAATTTATTCTATTTTTTTCATCTTTTTGTTTTTTTCTTTTTTTCTATTTTATTTAAAATCTTTCATTATCTTTTTTTTACTATTTTATTCTTTTTTTTACTATTTTTTTCTATTTTATTTAAATTTGATTTTTATATCGTTTTGATTTATTTTAAAAATTTATTTATTATTTTGCATAAACATTATCCACAATCTTTTCATAAAAAGTGGATAAGTATAAAAAATATTAAAGGTAGAAATACTTCCACCTTTAATCTTCTTTTAATCTAATTGGTAAAATCATATATACATAATCATTATTTTCCACTGATTTTATTAAACATGGAGATATACTGCTTCCAAATTCTATATATACTTCTTCATCATCAATTGCTTTTAAACTATCTAGAAAATATTTCGGATTAAAGCCTACTTCTAAGTTCTTTCCTTCTGTTGAAACATATAATTCCTCTTTTGCATCTCCTGTTTGGTTAGTACATAAAATTGTTACTTTTCCTATATCTACCTGTACTTTTACAGGATATTTCTTCTCTTTTTCTACTGAAGATGAAGAAATTAAACTAATTCTTTCAAAACTATCTTGTATATTACTTTTATTTACTTTTATTCTTGTTTCCCAAGTATTAGGAATAACATTTTTATAGTTTAAAAATTCACCATCTAAAATTCTTGTAACGATCTTACAATTATCCATTTCAAATAATGCTTGATTCTTAGAAACTCCTATTTTTATTGGTTCAAATGAATCTGTTATAATTTTATTTAATTCTATTAATGTTTTTCCTGGAATAACAGCACTGAAATCATTACTTTGCTTCGTTAAAAATACTTTTCTTAATGCTAATCTAAAACCATCTACAGCTACTAAACTTAATTTATTGTTCTCAATTTCAAATAAGCAACCTGTAAAAATTGGTCTACTTTCTTCAGTACTTGCTGCAAAAATTGTTCTTCTTATCATATTTTTTAATACATTTTGATCAATTTCAATAGAATTTTCTACTTCTATCTTTGGTAATTCTGGAAATTCTTCAGGATTCATTGTAGCTAACTTATATAAAGAACCTTCACATTCAATTTCCAATAAGTTATTTGCGTTTAGAGATATTTTTATTTCTGTATCTGGTAATTTTCTAATAATTTCACTAAACATTATAGCATTTACTACTGTACTTCCTTGTTCTAATACATCACATTCCATTACATATTCTATACCTATTTCTAAATCATAGGTTGTTAACTTTATTTCATTATCATTTGTTTGAATTAAAATTCCTTCTAGTATAGGCATTGTTGTTTTAGAAGCTACACCTTTTACTACGGAATTCAATGCTTTCATAAGTTTGTCTTTATAACAAACAATCTTCATGGCGATTCCTCCTTATAAATATATATAATATTTTTAGTAGTAATAGTATTAGGCATTGTGGAAACTGTGGAAAACTATGTTGATAGTTACAATCCCTAGTAAAATTACTGTTTATAATTTAGTGGAAAACTTAAAAAATAATCCACATCGTTTTGTTATAATTGTGTAAAAGTTAGTTATAAACAAATTTTTAACAGCTTATTAACATGAAGCTGTGGATATTCTTTTTAGCTATTCCGTAAGAATAGAAAGAATATCTTTTTAAGAACAAATTTTTCATCAAACACAAATTTCAAAAATGTATTTTTTAAGTGCAAATTTCTTATTGTTTTCCATTTATAATTATATTTTTCACACTATCCACAATTAACTTAGTATTATTTTTTTCTTTTACTTCTTTTTCTATTTTTTTACAAGCATGCATAACTGTAGAATGATCTCTGCCTCCAAAGTCTACTCCTATCTGAGGAAAAGACATATTCGCAATTTCTCTACATAGATACATAGCAATTTGCCTTGGAAAAGCAATATCATTTGAACGCTTATTTCCTGATAAATCATCTTTATTAATGCTAAAATATTTTGCGACGGTTTCTTTTATAAAATCGCAAGAAATAACTTTTTCACTTTCATATTTAAATTCATTAATAATATTTTCTGCAAGTTCAATAGTAATTGGACTATGAATTAAAGAAGCTCTTGCAACGATTTTATTAAACACACCTTCCAATTCCCTAATATTTGAATCAATTTTATTTGCTATATCAGATAAGATAAAATCGTCAATTAAAATATTTTCATCTTGTGCTTTTTTTCTTAAGATAGCTAAACGTGTTTCATAATCAGGGCAAGAAATATCAGCAAGAAGTCCCCATTCAAATCTGGATTTTAATCTATCTTCTAGAAATTGAATATCTCTAGGTGGTTTATCACTAGATATGATGATTTGTCTTCCATCTTCATATAACGAGTTGAAAGTGTGGAAAAACTCTTCTTGAATACGTTCTTTTCCAGCTATAAATTGAATATCATCTATTAACAATACATCAATACTTCTATATTTATTTCTAAAAACCTCATTTTTATTATCTTTTATGGCATTTACTAATTGATTCGTAAATTTCTCTGAAGTAACATATAATACATTCATTTTATTATTATTCTGTAAAATTCGATTTCCAATTGCATGCATTAAATGTGTTTTTCCTAATCCAACACCACCATATAAGAATAATGGATTATAAGCTTTTCCAGGCTCATTCCCTACTGCTAGAGCTGCTGCATGAGCAAAACGGTTACTATTTCCTACAACAAATGTTTCAAATGTGTATTTTGGATTTAAAGTTGATTTGTTTATTTCTACTTCTTCTGGTGAATTTGTATTAGAATTATCTTTAATGACTATTTCATCATTTTGCTCTTCTTTTGATAAATCAATAACAGAAAAAGTCCAATCCTTGTTGGTTATGTATCGTAAAGTATTAAAAATCAAGCTCCTATATTTGTTTTCTATAAAATCTTTTTGAAACTCTGAAATTGTTGTAAAAACAATATTATCACCATCAATACTTCTTATATCTAGAGGCAAAATCCAAGTATCATAAGATATTTTTGTTACTTCTGGTTTTAATAGTTCTTTTATTTTTGCAACTAATTCTTCTTTATCGATTGCCATTTCATCATCCCTTCTTTAAAAGTTATCCACAAAGTTATCCACAAATGTTGATAATATTGTAATAATTCTGTAATGAAATTCGTTTTTTATGCGAACAAAAATTTAAGTATTTTCAACAAAAAATGAATATTTTTTATGCTTTTCATATCATAACAAAATTATATAAAATAAGTCAATACAATTGTGGAAAAAATTTTTTTATTGTGGAAAACAAGATAAAAAACTGTGGAAAACTAAGGCTTTTTTACAAAAATATTACAAAAAAAGACAAAATTTTTAAACAAATACGTAAAATAATAAAAAAATGGAAATACTCTTGACAACTGCATTTGTTTTAATGTATAATCGATATGCTTATTTAAAATTTAGCAAATATTTTCCAATTATGGAATTTATATATACAAAACAATAGGAGGTGCGAATAGATGAAAAGAACTTATCAACCAAAAAATAGACAAGAAAAGAAAGAACACGGATTTATGAAAAGAATGAAAACAAGATCTGGACAAAATATATTAAAAGCAAGAAGAGCAAAAGGTAGAAAAAAATTGAGTGCTTAATTTAATATATTAAAATTATAATTTATTGAAAAAGGCCGCAAAAGCGAGCCTTTTAAAAATAAATCAGATTATCTTTTTATATAATCTTTGCTTTTCTTTAGGGAAAGGACTAAAAATGAAAAAAACAAAAATGTTGAAGAAAAATTATGAATTCAAAAATGTTTTAAACAGAGGAAAATATTATTCTGGAAAATATATTGCAATTTTCATTAAAAAAAATAATAAGAATATTAATTTTTTAGGAATTGCCGTAAGTTCTAAGTTAGGAAAAGCAGTAAAAAGAAACTATGTGAAAAGAATTATAAGAGAAAATTATAAGCAAATAGAAGAACACACAAAAACAGGATATGATATCGTTTTTATTTGGAAAAAACAACAAGAAATAGGACAAGCTTGCTATGATTATGTAAAAAAAGATATCCAAAAAGTATTTAAAGATGCTAGATTGTTTTTAGAGGAATAATATGAAAAAAATACTCATTTTTTTAATCAATTTTTATCAAAAACATATTTCCAGTTGGTTAGAACAAAAAAACATTAGATGCAAATATTATCCTACGTGTTCAGAATATGCAAAACAAGCAATAGAAAAATATGGCACAATAAAAGGTGGCTTTCTAGCAGTAAAAAGGATTCTAAAGTGTAATCCTTTCTCAAAAGGTGGATATGATCCATTAAAGTGAATCTAGGAGGAAGCAGAATGTTTCAATTTTTTGCAAATATTTTTGGCTATTTATTAGCTTTTATATATGGATTTATAAATAATTATGGACTGGCCATTATTATTTTTACCATTTTTATCAAGATTTTATTTATTCCATTTTCGGTCAAACAACAGAGGACAATGAAAAAAACAGCTAAAATTCAGGAAAAAATGAAAATTATTCAATTTAAATATAAAAATAATCCTGAAAAAATGAACCAAGAAATGATGGAATTATATAAAACAGAAAAGATGAGCCCTTTTAGCGGTTGCTTAACAGCAATTATACAAATTATTCTTTTATTCTCAATCTTTTATTTAGTAAGATCACCATTAACCTATATGCAAAATATACCAGAAGAGAATATGAATAAATATATTACACAATTGCAGGAAAGTGGCAAATCCGTAAGCACAGCTTATCCAGAAATTGATATTATTAGAGAATATGAATTTTTAAAAGAACAAAATCCAGATGATGAATATATTGATAGAGCAAATCTAGAAATGAATTTCTTAGGATTAGACTTAAGTAAAGTACCACAACAAAATTTAACAGATTTCACAGTATATATTATCCCAGTATTGTATATCGTTTCTTCTTTTATATCAATAAAATTATCAACATCAATGCAACAAAAGAATCAAAAGAACGCAAAAGAAAGTGTTCCAATAGACGGAACAACAGGAAAAGAGCTAGTTCCAGAAGAAAAAGATGAAATGGATGCTATCATGCAAACAAATAAAATGATGTCATGGTTTATGCCATTAATGTCTGTATCAGTTGCAATGATTGCACCATTAGGATTAGCGTTATATTGGTTAACAAATAATATATTGATGATTATGGAAAGATTGATTTTAAATAAAGTAATAAAAACTGAGGAGGAAGAACAAGATGGATAAAACAATTATTGCAGAAGGAAGAACGACAAATGAAGCAATAGAGAATGGTTTAAAACAATTAAGAGTTTCAAAAGATAAAGTAGATATAAAAGTATTAGAAAATGAAGAAAAAAGAAGCTTTTTTAGTATTTTAGCACCAAGAGTTGTTAAAGTAGAAATGACATTAAAAGAAGAAAAAACAGAAAAGAAAGAAGTAAAAGCTAAAAAAATCATCGAATTATCAGAAGAAGAACAAGAAAAAGCGGAAGAAAATGTAAAGGCTTTTATGGAAGAAATAAAAAAAGAATTACCAGAAAATACAACTTATGCAATTCATAAAGATAAAACAGGCTTAAATGTTGAAATATCAAATGAAAACTTAGGTTTTTTAATCGGATATAGGGGAGAGACATTATATGCTTTCCAGAGCATATTATCAGCGATTGCAGGTAAAGAAATAGATAAAAAAGTTAGAGTTATTTTAGATATTGAAGGATATAAAGCAAAAAGAGAAAAAACATTAGAAGAACTTGCAGAAAAGGTAGCAAAGACAGTTATAAAAACAAGAAAACCTGTTAAATTAGAGCCTATGCAAGCATATGAAAGAAAAATTATTCATAGTAAATTACAACAAAATGATAAAGTACAAACAGAAAGCATAGGAGAAGAACCTAATAGAAGAATTGTGATTTCTTTAAAGAAAACAAAATAAAAATTTGAGGTCAAAGGTCAAATTTTATACGGAAATAGTATAAATTGCCTATGACCTCATTTTTTATTTTTTTAGACAAAAACAGATAAATTTTTAATAACTATTTTAAAAATTGACATAATGTGATATAATCATTATTGACAAAAAAAGAGAGGTGAATTTCATGAGTACAATCGCTTCCATATCTACGGCTCCTCGGGATTGGGGGAATCGGTATTATTAGAATGAGTGGAAAAAATTGCTTTGAAATATTAGAAAAAATATTCAATCCAAAGAAGCAAGAGAACATAGAAAACATAAAAGGATATACCATGAAATATGGGTATATTGTGGAAAACGAAAAAATAATTGATGAAGTTTTGGTTTCTTATTTTAAAGAGCCAATGAGCTATACAACAGAGAATATGTGTGAAATCAATTCACATGGTGGAAATATTGTCATGAAAAAAATCTTAGAATTATGCTTGAAAAATGGGGCAGAATTAGCGGAACCAGGGGAATTTACGAAAAGAGCATTTTTAAATGGTCGTATTGATTTAACACAGGCAGAATCTGTTATTGATGTCATTAATGCTAAAAGTGAGAAAGAAGTACAAGCTGGTATAAAGCAATTAGAAGGTGGCTTATCTAAAGAAATTTCTGCAATTAAACAAGAAATTTTAGATGTCATGGTAAACATAGAGGTTGCAATTGATTATCCAGAATATGATGTAGAAGAAGTTACGAACAACGAAATCATGAATATGCTCAATAGTGTAGAAATTAAGTTAAATAAGCTAGAAAAAAGTTTTGATAATGGGAAAATATTAAAAGAAGGAATAAAAACGGCTATTATAGGGAAACCAAATGCAGGAAAATCCTCTTTATTAAACAGAATCTTAAAAGAAGATAGGGCAATTGTAACTGAATTTGAAGGAACAACAAGAGATACAATAGAAGAATATGTAAATATTAATGGAATTCCTTTAAAATTAATTGATACAGCAGGAATTCGAAATGCAAAAGATGAGGTAGAAAAGATAGGAATCCATAAATCAAAAGAGATTGCTAAAAATGCAGATCTAATTATTGCTATTTTTGATGCTTCTAAAGATTTATCAAAAGAAGATAAAGAGATTTTAGAAATTATAAAAGGGAAAAAGGTCATTATTTTATTAAATAAAATAGATTTACAGCAGAAATTACACAAAGAAGATAAAGAATTTAGAGAAGTAACAGATAGCATTATAGAAATATCTGCACTAAATAATATTGGTATTGATGATGTATATGCAGAAATTACAAAATTATTTGAAATAAATGAAATTAATTTAGATAATGACTTAGTGATTACCAATATCAGACATAAAAATCTAATTCATCAAGCAGTCGAAAGTATAAAAAAGACAAAAGAAACAATACAAGAAAAGATGCCAATTGATATTATTGCTGTTTATATAAAAGAGATTTTAGAAGATTTAGGAAATATTACAGGAGAATTTGTAACAGAAGATATTATTAATGAAATTTTTTCAAAGTTCTGTTTAGGAAAATAATCTTATCAGTGACAAACGAAAATAAAAAATAAGAAAAAAAGAAACAAAAGAAGTATAATTTTATACCAAAACACAAAAAAGTGATTAAAATGGATTTTAAAGGCAAATAAAAGCAGTGGATAAAAATATATGTAAAATAAAAATATAAAATACTAAAAATATATAAAGCAAAAGATAAAAATGTGCAAGAAATATAAAAAAAATAGTAATAATGAAAATAAAAAAGTAAAAAAAGAACAAAAAAGTTTAAAAAATTTACCTATTAATCAATGTAAACAAGGGGCGAACAAAAATCGAGCAACAGTAGGAAAATAGCGAACTTTAGCAAACTGATACATAAAAAACAAAGGTTATGTATACCGTGTTCGCAAAACAAATGATTGATAAAAAGGCAGTATCCCTAAAATGGGTTTACCAAAAAGTAAAAATAAAAACAAAAAAAGAACAAAACAAAACTTTCTGTTTCACACGGAATGAAAAAAGGAGAGAAAAAATGGAATATAATGCAGGAGAATATGATGTAGCTGTTGTTGGTGCAGGACATGCTGGTTGTGAAGCAGCACTTGCAGCAGCAAGATTAGGAATGAAAACATTAATTTTTTCAATTAGCTTAGAAGCGATTGCCAATATGCCATGTAATCCACATATTGGAGGAAGCTCCAAAGGACACTTAGTAAGAGAAATCGATGCTTTGGGTGGAGAGATGGGAAAAAATATTGATAAAACCATGATACAAATTAAAATGTTAAATACTTCAAAAGGACCAGCAGTACATTCTTTAAGAGCGCAAGCTGACAGAAAGAAATATCAAGCTGAAATGAAACATACTTTAGAAAAACAAGAAAACCTAGAAGTCAAACAAGGAGAGATAGTAGATATCGTTGTTGAAGATGGAAAAGTAAAAGCAATCAAAACAGATGTCGGAGCGGTTTATCAAGTAAAGACTGTCATATTAGCAACAGGTACATATTTAAAAGGAAAGATTTTTATTGGAGAATTTTCAAAAGAAAGTGGACCAGATGGTGTGGCGGCAGCTAATAAATTATCAGACGTCTTAAAAAACTTAGGAATTCCTTTAGTAAGATTTAAAACAGGAACACCAGCTAGAATTAATAAAAGAAGTATAGACTTTAGTAAAATGGAAATCCAAAAAGGAGATCAAGGAATAGAAGCATTTTCTTTTGAAGATGAACCAAAAGAATTTGAGCAAGTTGATTGTTATTTAACCTATACGAATGAAAAAACGCATGAAATTATAAGAAACAACTTACATAGATCACCATTATATGCAGGGAAGATAGAAGGGACAGGACCTAGATATTGTCCTTCAATAGAAGATAAAGTGGTGAGATTTAGTGATAAGCCAAGACATCAAGCATTTGTAGAACCAGTAGGATTAGATACAGAAGAAATGTATATACAAGGAATGAGCTCATCACTTCCAGAGGATGTGCAAATTGCTCTTTATAGAACAATACCAGGTTTAGAACATGCAGAGTTTACAAGACCAGCTTATGCCATAGAATATGATTGTATAGACCCATCAAACTTAAAATTATCCTTAGAATATAAAGGGATTGATGGATTATTTATGGCTGGGCAAATCAATGG
This sequence comes from uncultured Clostridia bacterium, assembly GCA_904387305.1. Classification (GTDB taxonomy): domain Bacteria; phylum Bacillota; class Clostridia; order TANB77; family CAG-508; genus CAG-269. The sequence goes on along the minus strand of CAJFLB010000002.1, from coordinate 36,055 downwards.
AACTTCAGGATATGAAGAAGCTGCAGCACAAGGATTGATTGCAGGAATTAATGCAGTACAAAAAATAAAAGGAAAAGAACCATTAATATTAGATAGATCACAAGCATATATTGGTGTTTTAATTGATGATATTGCAACAAAAGGAACCAATGAACCATATAGAATGATGACATCTAGAGCAGAATATAGACTACTTTTAAGACAAGATAATGCAGATTTAAGATTGACGGCAATTGGGCATCAAATTGGCTTAATATCAGATGAAAGATATCAAAAGTTTTTGAATAAAAAAGAAAATATAGAAAAAGAAAAAGAAAGATTACAACATTTAGTCGTAAAACCAACAGAAAAAGTAAATAAGTTTCTAGTAGAACAAGGAACGTCAGCACTAACAAATGGAACAAAAATGGCAGAATTATTAAAAAGACCAGAATTGAATTATCAAAATTTAGGTAAAATAGACGAAAATAGACCTAAACTTTCAAAACAAGAGCAAGAGGAAGTAGAAATTCAAATAAAATATGAAGGTTATATTAAATTACAAGAAGCACAAGTAGAAAAATTCAAAAAATTAGAAGAAAAAATATTACCAGATGATGTAGATTATGAAACAATTAAAGGAATTAGCTTAGAAGGAAGACAAAAATTAAATAAATTCAAACCACATTCTATTGGACAAGCATCTAGAATATCAGGCGTTTCACCTGCTGATGTATCTGTACTTTTAATTTATTTACAACAATTGAAAGAAGGAAATAATAAAAATTAGATTTATTTACTTTTTGTTTCATTTTGGAACGATAGGGTGTGCCAAATCGTTCCATTTTTTATAATTATTTTAAAAAACAATAAAAATTGGATAATTTGTTCTACTTTATAAATCTATTTTGTAAAATAGAAATAAATTATTAAAGAAAGGAAATAAAAATGGATATAAAAGAATTTTCTGATTTAATGATAGATTATGGAAAAGAAATCAATATTGTGTTTACAGAGGAACAATTACAAAAATTTTATCAATATATGAATTTGCTAATTGAATGGAATGAAAAAATAAATTTAACTGCAATTGTTGAACCTAAAGAAATTATTTTAAAACATTTTATTGATTCTTTAACGATTATAAAATATATTGAGCCAAACAAATCTGTTATTGACATTGGAACTGGAGCAGGTTTTCCAGGAATTCCTGTTAAAATAATGAGAGAAGATTTAGATATTACTTTATTAGATTCATTAAATAAAAGAATCCACTTCTTAAACGAGGTCATACAAAAACTAGAATTGAAAAATATAACTGCTATACATGCTAGAATTGAAGAATTTGCAAAAAATAAACAATATAGAGAAACATTTGATGTGGCTACTTCAAGAGCGGTGGCAAATTTGACTACTTTGTCAGAATATATGTTACCAATGGTTGATTTAAAAGGAATGGCAATATGTATGAAAGGTTCTGAAATTAATGAAGAAATTTCTAAGAGTAAAAATTCTATAAAACTATTAGGAGGAAAAATTGATAAGATAGAAGAATTTACACTTCCAAAAAGTGATAATAGAAGGAATTTAATTTTAATAAAAAAAGAAAGACAAACACCTGGAAAATATCCTAGAAAGCCTGGAATTCCTTCAAAAGAGCCACTTTATTAGAAATAAAAAAATGAAAGAAAAAAAGTCAAAAAAATTGTGAATTTTTATTGACTTTTTTTTTATATTTATATATGATTATTATAGAACACAAACAAACTAAAGAGTAAATGTTAACTAAAAATGGAGGCGAAAGATTTTGGGAAAAGTTATATCAGTTGCAAACCAAAAAGGGGGCGTTGGAAAAACAACGACAACCGTTAATTTAAGCACAATATTAGCAAAGAAAGGGAAGAAAGTATTATTAATTGATGCTGATCCTCAAGGAAATGCGACAAGTGGCTTAGGAATTGAAAAAGAGGTAGAGTTTTCTACATATGACATTTTAGTAAATGATACAGAAATAAAACAAGCACTTCAAAAAACAGTAATCAAAAATTTATTGTTATGCCCTTCAAACATGAATCTAGCAGGAGCAGAAGTAGAGTTAGTATCTATGATGTCAAGAGAACAAAGACTAAAAGAAAAGTTAGAGGAAATAAAAGATGTTTTCGATTACATTTTTATAGATTGTCCTCCATCATTAGGTTTAATTACATTAAATGCTTTCACAGCTTCAGACAGTGTATTAATCCCTGTGCAATGTGAATATTTTGCACTAGAAGGCTTGGGACAACTGTTAAATACTGTAAATTTAGTAAAAAAACATTTAAATAAAAATATCATGGTAGAAGGTGCTTTACTTACAATGTATGACATAAGAACCAATTTATCAAATCAAGTTGTAAAAGAAGTAAAAAAATATTTTAATGATAAAGTATATAAAACAGTTATACCAAGAAATGTAAGATTAAGTGAGGCTCCAAGTTATGGAATGCCTATTACAGAATATGATCCTAGATCTAAAGGCGCAAAAGCATATATAAAATTTGCAAAAGAGTTTTTAAAAATGAATGAAGAAGAGAAAAAAGCAAAACATATGATATAAAAGGAGGAGATATACATGGCTAAGATGTCAGGGTTAGGAAAAGGATTAGATGCTTTATTCGGACCAGCACCAGAAGAAGAACAAATGCAAGAAAATGATATATTAAAAAATTTAAAGGTAACAGAAGTGGAGCCTAATAGAGATCAACCAAGAAAGAATTTTGACCAAGAAGCTTTAGAGGAATTAGCAGAATCCATAAAAGAATATGGATTAATACAACCAATCGTTGTAACAAAAAAAGATGGATATTATGGAATTGTTGCAGGGGAAAGAAGATGGAGAGCATCTAAAATAGCCGGATTAACAGAAATTCCAGCAATTATAAGAGAAGATAATGAGAGAATTAATTCTGAAATTTCATTAATAGAAAATATGCAAAGAGAAGATTTAAATCCTTATGAAAAAGCTTTAGGTGTTAGAACTTTGATTGATAATTATGGATTATCACAAGAAGAAGTAGCTAAAAAGTTAGGAAAAGGAAGAAGTACGATTGCCAATATCGTTAGAATTTTAAATCTAGAACCTAGAGTATTAGAAATGGCAAAAGAGGGAAAATTAACAGAAGGACATTGCAAAGCATTACTTGCGATTACAGACCCAGAAAAACAATATAAAACAGCTATACAAATGCTAGAAAGAGGGGCAACTGTAAGACAAGTTGAGAAAAAAGCAAGAGTAAAAGAAACAAAAGAGGAGTTAGATAGAAATCACATATTATATAAAAGTATAGAAGATAATTTCCAAAGCTTCTTTGGCTCTAAAGTAAGATTAGATGCAGGGAAAAGAAGGGGAAAAATTATCATAGAATATACTTCTAATGATGATTTAGAAAGGATATTAAATTTAATAAAATAAAGGAAGGTGATTGAATGGAGGCAATATTAGAATTTTTAAAGATAGATACTTTTCTAATAATAAATGGTATTGTATTATGTATTCTTTTTATAGGATTTTTTATCATGTTAGCAAGACTTCATTCTATAAATAAACATTATAAAACCTTTTTGAAAAAATTAGGAAATGGAGAAAATATAGAAGAAGATTTAGAAAATTACATGTATAGAGTAGAAAGAGTAGAAAAGCAAAATGCAGAAATCAAAAATTTGGTAGATGCGATAGATGCGAATATGGATACTTGTATACAAAAGATAGGAATTGTAAGATATAATGCATTTAAAGATACAGGAAGTGATTTAAGCTTTGCACTTGCAATGTTAGACGAAAAAAATAATGGTGTAGTTCTAAATGGTATTTATTCTAGAGAAATGTCTAATATATATGCAAAACCTGTAGAAAATGGAAAATCAAAATATACGATTTCAGAGGAAGAACAAGAAGCAATACAAAAAGCAATAGAAAATAAACAAGTATATAAGGTTAGGGAACAATGAAAAATATAATTGAAAAAATAAAAAGGAAAGATAATATAGCAGTTTTTATATTATTTTTTCTTATTTCTTTAGGAATTAGTTTAAATATTTATTTAGAATCAAATGATGAAATATGGAATTTTCAAAATGTATATAAAATGTATAATGGATTTAAAATATATGAAGAGATAAATGTCATTATAACACCATTATTTTTTTGGATAGCTGAAGGAATATTTCATTTGCTAGGAGCAAATTTATGCATTTTTAGAATTAGTCATTGTGCTTTCATGTCCATATTATTTTTAATGACTTATAAAATTCTAAAAAAGTTGAAGATACCCAAAACACTTTCCTTGTTAGCAGTATTAGTGATATGCTTACAAGAATTCTTTTTAATGATTAGAACAAGTTTTAATTATAATAATATGGCTTTGTTGTTTTTTGTAATAGGTACATATTATCTGATAAATGAAAAAACGAGGAAGAATATACTTATTCAATCTATTATAACAATTTTAATCATATTAACTAAGCAAAATATAGGGATATATTATCTATTAGGGAGTATAATATATTTAAGTATTTCAAAAAAAGATATTAAAAATAAGCTAATAGAAATATTTAAATATATAGGTGTTGTTTTACTAGGTGGAATCATATTTGTCTTATATCTAATAATGGATAATAATTTATATAACTTTTTTAATTACACTTTAGGTGGTATATTAGAATTTGCAAATGAAAATCTAAATTTTGAGTCCTCTGCTATTGTATTTATGATAGGTATTATAACTATTAATATAGGAATGAGTATATTTTTTATAAAAAAGAATTTTTTAACAGAAAAGCAAATAGAGAACATAAAAATATTGCTAATATTTTCGATCATGCTTTCCATTGTATGTTATCCGATTTTCAATTGGACACATATTATAATTGGAACATATTTGATGATCATAAATGTAGTATATATGGTATATCTAGTATTTGAAGATTTTAAAGAAGGAATAACGAAAATATTAAAAGTGGTCAATGGAGTTATTATTTTTGCTATGATTATTTTTTCTTGCTACAATTTGAATGTTTGGGTTAAATCCATAACAAATAATGATTATCCTTATTCATGGGAATATCCTTTTTTTGGTGGCATGCTAGGAAGAGAAGAATATGAAGAAAATGAAAAAGTTGTGAAATATATAGAAGAAAATGAAAAAAACGTAATTGTATTTTCTAATAGGGCAGCATTATATATGGTACCATTAAAAAGAAATAATGGTGATTTTGATTTACCTTTTAAAGGAAATCTTGGTATTGAAGGAGAAGATGGATTAATAGAAAAAGTAGATAATATGAAAAATGTCCAATTTTTAATTTATAAAAACGAAGATGAAAGTATTTACCAAGAAAGTGAAAAGGTAAAAGAACATGTAAAAAATACAAAAAAATATGTTGGTGAAATAGCAGGTTTTGAAATATATGAATAATTGGTGAAAAATAATTTATAATAAATTAAAATAAGTATTGACAAAATCCTAAAAAATATGTTAAGATAAGAAATGTCCTTGAGACATGGAGAGGTGGTCGAGTTGGTTTATGGCACCAGTCTTGAAAATTGGCGTGCGTTTGTAGCGTACCGTGGGTTCGAATCCCACCCTCTCCGCCAATAACATAAGAGTTAGATAATATCATAATATCTAACTTTTATTTATAAATAAATTTATATGGAGATGTACCCAAGTGGTGAAGGGGACTGTTTGCTAAACAGTTAGGTCCCGAAAGGGGCGCGGAGGTTCGAACCCTCTCATCTCCGCCAAAGATAATATAAAGTATTGTTACTTTATATTATTTTTTTGTTAAAATTCGACAAATATGTATTTACAAAAATCTTTTTTTATATTAAGATAAAAGAGATTTACAGCAAAATATCTTGATAATTTATAAGAAATAGAGTATAATTAAATTAAACAGTAAAAAAGAAATAAAAATGAATTATTTGAAAGGAAGGTGTTGAAATGAAAATAGATAAAAAGAAAATTGTTATCATTTGTATTATTTTTATAATATGCCTTCTTACTGTTAGTCAAACAGTACAAGCTCAAAATATGGGTGAAGGAACGGAAGAAAAAACATTTAACCCAGAAGAGTATAAACCAACCTCAACTAGTAGTGTAAGTGGAGCGACAAGATTGGAGGAAATAGGAAATGACATTATTGGAATAGTACAAGTTATAGGGTCTATTAGTTCTGTTGTTGCACTTATTCTTATTGGTATAAAATATGTAATGGGTAGTGTAGAAGAAAAAGCAGAATATAAACAAACATTAAAACCATATTTAATTGGAGCAATTATGTTATTTGGAATAACAAATCTTTTAGGAATTGTTCAAAGTATTGTATTAGGATTTTAGAAAGAAATGGAAGGAGGAAATATATGAAAAAAATCATAATTTTTGTATGTATCTTAACTCTATTTCTTATAGTAATATATCCAACAAATGTACAAGCTTTATCAATTGATGAAATATTTGCAGGAGCTGACAATTTTTTAGATATAGGAGGAGGACAAGATGGAGTTAATGCAACAATAGATGATACGACACTAGGTGATACATCTGATCTTTTATATAATATATTATTAGGAATTAGCATGATTATGGCTGTTATTATAGGAATGGTTTTAGGAATTAAATATATGCTAGCAACTTCAGAAGAGAAAGCAGATATAAAACAAACATTACCAGCCTATATTGTATCCTGTATAGTTGTATTTGGAGCTTTTTCAATCTGGAAATTAGTTATAAATATAATTCAATAAGGAGTAGATAGATGAAATTAAAAAAATTTTTAAAAATAATGATAAGCATCATATTAATTAGTGTTATAATATCAATATGGTTGCCCAATGATGTAAATGCAGCACTTACGATTGAAAGACTTACAGGAGATACGACAGGAACATCAGATGTTTCGACAGCTGGTAACAAAATTGTACAAATCGTAAGCACTGTGGGATCCATATTGTCTGTAATTGTTATTATTGTTTTAGGAATAAAGTATATGTTAGGAAGCGTTGAAGAAAAGGCAAGTTATAAAAAGACATTATTACCTTTCATTATAGGAGCGGCATTTATATTTGCAGCTTCAACAATTGCAACAATTGTATATAATGTTGCAATAAATTTATAAAAGTGCTATAATGAAATAAAGGGAAAATATACAAATCCTAAAATACAAAAGGAATATAAATAAAAGGAGGAAGAACTATGAAAAAAACGGTAAAAATATTATTAGTTGCAATGATATTATTGTTAGCATTAACAGTGACTGTTAACGCAGCGTCATCAGGAATTTCACCAACTACATATACTGGAGGAGGAGCATCTGTTACAGCAATTAATACTGTGGGTAACCAAATTATTCAAATTGTAAGTACTATTGGTTCTATTGCATCAGTTATTGTTTTGGTTGTTTTAGGTATAAAATACATGATGGGTAGTGCTGAAGAAAAAGCAGAATACAAAAAGACATTATTACCATACATCATTGGTGCAGCATTTGTATTTGCGGCTTCAACAATTGCAACATTTGTATTCAACTTTACATCTAATCTAGGTGTTTAATGAAAGTAAGAAATATAAAAATAGAACTTGGTTTATTTCGAAAACCAAGTTCTATTTTTTGTCTCCCACAGTTACATAAAACAGAATAAATATTACAAAAGGATTACATATCAATTACAATATAATTAAAATTGTTTTTTTTTGTATATATATGTACTTTTAGGGGGATTTTATGTTATAATTATATATAAGTGGAAATGGATAAAAAGGAGTGAGAAAACAAATGAAAACATATGAAATACCTAGAAATTATAAAGGAGAAAGTAGAATATTATATGTCTTTTCTACAAAGGCTTTAATTTATACAATGGTCGGTATGGGAGTAGGTTTATTATTTTATTTTATACTAAATGCTTTGGGAATGCAATTTGCGGGAATTATCGTAGATGTTATTTTTGGAGCAATTGGATTTTGCATAGGAACATTTAAGATTCCAGATAATAAAAAATTTGAGTTTGCAAGAAAAACTGGTGGAGAAAATATAGATGATGTTGCGAAAAGATGGATAAATTTTAAAAGGAAAAAAAATAGAGTGTATATTTGGAAAGAGGAGGACATGAATCATGGGTGATAATCAAATAAGCAACTTTTTGACAATTAGTTTAGTCGTATTAGTAAGTGTGTTTTTTGTATTACTAATTGTACTTCTTGTCTTAATGTTTAAAGAGAAAAGTCAAAGTAAATCAGATCGTATAGGAAATAATAAGATGCCAGAAGAGAATAAAAATGTAAAAAAAGATATTGAATATACGAAAAATTCGATTTTTAGTTTTATGGAATTTGATAAAATTGAAGATAATATGATTGTTAGAAAAAATGGAAGACAATACATCATGGTAATTGAATGTCAAGGAGTTAACTATGATTTGATGTCTGGATTAGAGAAAAATAGTGTTGAGCAAGGCTTCTTACAATTCTTAAATACTTTAAGATATCCAATACAATTATATATTCAAACAAGAACTGTTAATTTAGGAAGCAGTATCAACAGATACAAAACTAGAGTAAATAGCATCAGAAATGAATATATGAGAAAACAAATGGAATATAATTCAATGATAAATACAGACGAATATACAGCTAGGGAAATAAACAATGCTAGATTTGAATTAGTAAAAGCGCAGAACTTGTATGAATATGGATTAGACATTGTTAATAATACTGAAAAAATGAATTTGAATAAGAACATATTGAAAAAACACTATTATGTTGTTTTATCACATGTTCCAGAAGAAAATACTAATGCAGGATATGATGCAGAAGAAATAAAAAGTATGGCTTTTTCTGATTTATATACAAAAGCACAAGCACTGATAAGTTCTTTAGGGGTGTGTGATGTAGCAGGAAAAGTGCTAGATAGCGAAGAATTAGCTGAGTTACTTTATATAGCATATAACAGAGATGAATCAGAAACATATCAATTAGATAATGCATTAAAAGCTGGTGTTGATGAATTATATTCAACAGCTAAAAATGTATTAGATAAAAGAATGGAAGAAATAGATGCAGAAATTAGTACACAAGCAAATATAACAGCAAATGATGCAGCGGTAGAAGCTATGATGAATCAAGATAAAGTAAGAAGAGCAAAACAAAGGGAAGAAAGAATGAATCAGTTGATTAATGAAATGGCCAAAGACTTATTAGATGAGAATGAACAAATATTAGGAGAAGATGTGGTGAAAGACGCTAAAAAAATAATTGATAAGAAAAAAGCTAAATAAAGGAGGAAAGAAAATGTTTGGTAAAAAGAAAGAAACTGTTAAAGAAGAACCAATACAGAAAGAAAAGGTTAGTTTCTTAAGAAAGAAAACAATCAAAGAATTAATAGCACCATCAGGAATTGATGCTAGTAATATAGATCATTTAGAAATTATATCAAATACTAAAAGATATGCTAGAAGTTTTTTTGTTTCACAATTGCCAAGAATGTGTACTTTCCCAGAATTATTTAGAGATTTATATCTTTTTGGAGATATTAACACATCTATATTTATTAATCCAATAAAAGAAGAAAGATCACAGAATGAATTAAATAGAGTTATTAATGAATTGGAAACAGAAAGAATTGTAGCTATGGACAAAGGAAACATCAATAGAGAGAGTACAATTACACAAAAAAGATTAGAAGCTGAACAATTGAGAGACGAAATTGCAGCAGGATTTAATAAATTATATGAAGCATCTATTATAGCAACACTTTTTGCATACAATTTAGATGATTTAGATAGAGACACGAAAATGTTAACTTCTGAGATGTCAAAAACACTAGTAAATATAAAAACAGCATGGGGAATACAAGAAGAAGCATTCCAATCAAATTTACCATTAATGGAAGATAAGGTAAAAAAATTACATACTTTCGACAGAAATTCAATGGGAACTGTATTTCCATTTACAACTTCTGAAGTAGGTCATGAAACTGGAGTTCCTATCGGATTTAATAAACAGACAGGAACACCAATATTATTTGATAATTTCCATCCATCATTGACAAACTATAATATGGTTATATTTGCTAAATCTGGTGCTGGAAAATCTGTTACAATGAAAACATTAGTATCTAGATCATCTGTATTGATGGGAATAGAAAGTTTAGCACTTGATGCAGAAGGTGAGTATACCATTGTTGCTGAAAGTTTAGGTGGAATCAATGTTGTGATTAGTCCAAATTCTCAAACGGTTATCAATCTATTTGATGTAGAAGTGGAAAGAGTGAAAGACGAAATTACAGGAAAAGAAAGAACAGTCTTAAATATTGAAAATAAAGTAGAAGACGTTACGCAAGCTTTACTTACAATGGCAAAAGGAAGTACAAGAAGTACAGAAGTAAATGAGCTAACAAAACAGATCATTGCTGAATCAGTAGCAGAAGAATATGCAAGTTTAGGAATTACGAATAATCCTAACAGTTTATACAAAACAGCCAATATGGGATTACGAGGAGACAATTTATTCGAAAAAGAGAAAAAAGAAATGCCAACAATTGGTAGTTGGTATAAAAGAATTCAAGAAAAAGCTAGAGACAATAAAAACCCAGACTATCAATTCCATTATAGTTATTTGTTAAAAGTTATGAGACAATATGTAAGGGAATATGATGGACAAATGGCATATTTTGATGGACAATCTACATTTGATTTACTAGAGGGAGCACCATTTATTAATTTGGACATATCACAATTAGAGGAAAGATTTGCAAGACCACTTGCACAACAAATTTTGCTTTCATGGATTTGGGAAAAATTTGTTAAGAAAAATAGTGAAGACAGAAGAAAAGCTACGCAAAAAAGAGTTTTGGTAGATGAGGCATGGATGTTACTTCCATACCCAGAAGCTGTAGACTTTTTAAATAAAATGGCTAGACGTGCTAGAAAAAGAAATGTATCTTTAGCGATTATTTCTCAAAGATTCCAAGATTTTTATGAGAAACCAGAAGCACAAGCTGTTTTAACATCATCAGATACAAAATTATTCTTGGCACAAGACAAATCAGAAATTCAATATTTGAAAGAAGTATTCAAATTATCAGAAGGAGAAGCAGGATTTTTAGTTACATGTCAAAAAGGTGAAGGGCTACTAAAAGTTGGATCAGATACAGCTATATTAAAAATTGTACCAACGAGAAAAGAATTTGAATTTGTAGAAACAAATTTAAATAAATTAGCAAAAAGAAAACAAGATAGATAGTTGGAGGAAAAAATGAAAATTTTTGAAAATAAGAAAGTTTTGAAAAAAATAGCGATTATGCTCCTTATGGTACTGTTTTTCCAATTTGGATTAGCAACACCAGTGCAAGCAACAGATGATGATGGAGTTGGTGGTGTATTATTGAGTCCAATTGTTTCTTTAATTGTTGCATTAGGTGACCGGAGCCAATACAATCTTGCATGAAGTTATCATGGAACAAAGTGAGATTGGAATAGATGTCGATTTAGATCCAGATACACCATGGTGGCAGACGCTACTAAAAGTTTTAGCAGTAATTGCGGCAGCAGTTGCCGTTGTGGCTTTAATTGTTGCTTTTACACCAGCTACTCTTTCAGTAATATGGGGAGCTGTCAAAGCTGTTGGGACCTTTTTAGCTGCTTCAGGTTTAACATCTGTCATTATAGTAGGAAGTACAATAGCAGCAGCTTCGTCTTTATTGGCAAGTCGGATATTCGGATAGGATGTTTTTGCCATTATTTTCACTTTCACCAGAGGAAATATTTAGTGGACAGATTTTATTATTTGATGTTAATTTTTTTAATCCGCAAAGAAGTGTATATGCAAAAACAGAGATAACGAGAACAATAACAACATATTACCTAGCAGGGCAAATAGAAACTAGAACTGAAACAGAAGAAGGAAGAATTATTTTAGTTACAGATGAATTAATGGAGTACATAGATCATACTGATGAAGAGCCAGAAACAGGGCATGACGATGCTGGAAATGCAACATCCACAACGATAGAAGAAAAAGTAAAATATTATTTCTATATAAATGAAGATGGAGAGGAAGTTATTACCTCAAGACAAAATACTGCTTTAGATTTACAACCATTAGTTAGTCAATGGTATAGTGCCATCAGAAATATTGCAATTGTAGCATCTATGTCAGTATTACTATATGTAGGAATCAGAATGTTATTAGCATCTGTATCACAAGAAAAAGCAAAATATAAGCAAATGCTTTTTGATTGGGTGGTAGGTGTATGTTTATTGTTTTTTATGCATTATATCATGGTCTTTTCAGTAGAAATTGTTGAAGCGTTTAATGATATTATTGCCACAACACAACCAAGTGTAGTTGATTTAGAAGATGCGATAAGAAATGTAGATGGAAATGGAGAACTAGGTCATCTTGACGGTTTTGACCAAGTCGTACTAATGGAAGATGATGATGATAAATATATTTCAGATAAATTAAAAGAGTTAGGTATGGCTAATTTGGTTGATGAGAGTACAAATCCAGCGCAAATTATCTGGCCAACGAACTTGATGGGAATGTTAAGATTAAAAGCACAAGTTAGTTATGGAGATATGGCTTTTGTTGGATATGGATTATGTTATGTTATGTTAGTACTATTTACAGTATATTTTACATTTGTATATTTAAGAAGGGTACTATATATGGCTTTTTTAACAATGATAGCACCATTAGTTGCTTTAACATATCCTATAGATAAGATAAGTGATGGACAAGCACAAGGATTTAATAGATGGTTAAAAGAATATATATTCAATTTATTGTTACAGCCATTACATTTATTGCTATATACTGTACTAGTAACATCAGCTTATGAATTAGCATCAACAAATGTAGTATATTCTTTAGTAGCTATCGGATTTATGATTCCAGCAGAAAAATTGATGCGTAGTTTCTTCGGATTCGAAAAAGCAAGTACACCAGGTTCTTTTGCAGGTGCAGCTGCAGGGGCTGCTATGTTGAATTCAGGCTTACAAAAAGTCTTACATAGGAAACCAGGAGGAAGCAATGGTAAAGGAAAAGGTGGTAACGATTCAGATGATGAGAATAGTTCATCACCTAGAATAGGATGGAATGCTAATAATGAAGAAGATGAGGATGATAATGCATTACTAAGAATGGGACATAATGATAATAATGAGGAAGATAGTGAAAACGGTGAGGGAGAAACAGCCCAACAAGCCATGCTAGATGCTTATGATGATAATTATGGTACAGAAGATTGGGATCCGGCGGAAAGGGATCAAATGGCACGAGAAGCATATAGAAATGACGGAGGAAGGCAATATTCTGATGAAGAATATGAACAAATATTAAGAGATTCTGGATATTCAGATGAAGATATTGCTGAATTAATGGGAGATACGAATAATGGGGATGATGCACAAAATCATGATGAGCAAAGTAGATTAAATACACGTGAAAATGTAAATCCAACAGATGAAGATAATAATGGACCAATCAGATTTGCTATGAATGGAAATACAAATCCAACAGATGAAGAAGATGGTGATGAAGAGGAAGAGGATAATACACCAATTAGATTAAATTCAAATAGTAATAGAAGCCAAGCAAGGGCTCCACAGCAAGCAAATGGAAGTAGGCAAACGATACGTAGACCACAAGGAGTCAGAGATAGAATGAGTGCAAATGCTGCAGAAAATAAAGCCTTTTTACAAAGATTAGGAAGAACTGCAAAATTTACAGCAACAAAACAAATGCCTAGAAAATTAAAACAAGTGGCACCAAAGGCTATTAGAACAGGAGCAAAATTAGCAGCAGGAGCAGCATTGGGGGCAACAGCAGCAGTTGCAGGAGCAACCATTGGTATTGCAACAGGAGATCCAAGTAAAGCAGCTTCATTTGCAGGAGGAGCAGCTCTTGCAGGAGGAGCTTTAGGAGCTTCAAGAATAGATACGAATCCACCAACACAAACAAAATCAGCAGCACAAATTGCAAGAGAAAGAGCTTTTTGGGGAGAAGATTATGATAGACATTTAGCAGAAGAAAGAATAAAGAAGTGGAAAAAAGATGAAAAGAAGAGAGAAGTTATAGAAGGACAATTGGGAGTAGAAAAGACTAAAGAGTTATATAAGAGTGGAAAAATTGATAAGTATTTAAAAAATGAAGTTACAAGTCCAAAAGATATTGCTGCATTGGAAAAATTACAAGAGCAAAATGATGATATAAGCTTTAATGATGCTTTATTAGTGTTTGATGCACATGACAAATATGGAGATATCGATAGACAAAAAGACAAAGATAAGAAAGATATAAGAGGAGGATATACAGAACAATTCCAAAAAGCTGGTGCAAGCGAACAAAGAGCAAAAGAGAAAGCAAATAGAATTACAGGTTTAACCACAGATTTTGATAAAATAAAGAAAAATTTACATTAGAGATAAAAAGGAGGGAAAACTATATGGTTATATAAACATACAATTTATAATCATATAGTTTTCATTTTAATAAATATAAATTTAGAGATGTAGGATAAGCAAGGAGGATAATGTGAGAAAATTAGGAAATTCAAATAAAAAGATGAAAATTATATTATTACTTGTCATTTTTTTTATAATGATAGGAATAATATGTATCCTTCTTTTTCAAAGAAATACGCAAGGAACTGAAAATGCAAATTCATCACAGCAGATAAATGAAACGGTGGAAACTTCGTCACCACAAACATTTAAACAAGTGGAGAATTATGATATATATTATACAGTAAAAGGAATATTGAATAATTATATAACCATGATCAAAGAAGCAAATGGTGATGAATATATTGAAACTGGAAAACTACAACAATCCAGAGAAGAAATTATTACAATATTAGAAGAAGAAGCGATTGATGCCATATATCATATGTTTGATGAACAATATGTAGAAGAGGTAAAGCTTACAGAAGACAGTATTCGTGAGGCTGTACAAGAATATATACAGCAAGGAGATTATACGAAAAATGTAAATTATAATCTAAAAATAGAAGAAATATATGAAGGAGATATATCAACTCAAATAAAATTGATTTTAACAAAATTTACAATAAATGATATAGAAGAAAATTTACTTATTAAGTTAGATATGCAAAATGATACATATTCTATGTTTGGACAAGAATATTTGAATAGTAGAGAATATAACAAAGATACACAAATAGCAAAAATAGAAATTGATACAAACAGTGTGACATCCAATAATTATAATCATTTTGATTATGTAAACACTAATGATCAATATATAGTTAATCAATATTTTTCAGAATATCAAACCAAATTATTACATCAAGTAGAATCTGCATATGACATGTTAGATAAAGAATATAGAGAAAATAAATATGAAAGTCAGCAAGAATTTACAGAATATGTAGAACAAAATTATGATAGTTTGAAAAGTAACTATTTATCGAAATATCTAATTAATCAATTTGAAGAATATAAAGAATATGTGTGTTTAGATGCAAATGATCATTATTATATTTTTATTGAAAGATCTTTAACAGATTATAGTGTTATTTTAGACACATATACGGTTGACCTAATAGATTTTACACAAAAGTATGATCCAGCAGATATATCAACAAAAGTTGGAATGAATGTAGAAAAAGTATTAGATGCTATAAATGATGGAGATTATAGATATGTATATAATAGATTAGATGAAACGTTTAGAAATAATACATATGGAAGTTTAGAAAACTTTAGAGTATATATGAAAGAAAACTTTTATGAGGAAAATGACATAGAATATTTAGAATTTTCTGAAGAAGGAGATACATATATATATAGAGCAAAAATAAAAAATGCAGCAGAAGACCAGTCAGAACAGAAAAACATTACTATTATTATGAAATTATTAGAAGGAACAGATTTTGTCATGTCATTTAGTATAGAATAGGAGAAAATAGCAATGAATAGATTTGTTAGATGGTATAATCAAAATAGGAAAAAAATATGGAAATATATAGCGATAGTTGCCATCATTATTGGACTTATACAGCTAATTAATTATTTTTATAAGAGGCAGAACGAAAAAGAGTTAAGAAATGCGGATATACAAAGTATTACGAATACAACTATGATTAATGATAATTTGAATAGTGTACGAGTAGATGATGCCAACTCAAGTTTGACGGGAAATCCAATTTCTGAAGGACAGAAAACACAAGTGGGGATAATTGATAACTTTATTAGTTTTTGTAATAATGGAAATTTGCAAGAAGCCTATGATTTATTAACACAAGAGTGCAAAGAAGAAATGTATCCTACGTTAGAAGATTTTCAACAAAGTTATTATAATCAAGTATTTAACAATGAAACAAAAAATGTAACAGTTGAAAATTGGATAAGTAACATATATAAGGTAAATATAAATGAAGATTTTTTATCAACAGGTAAATATTCTAAAGAAAATACAATTCAAGACCATATAACTGTAGTAGAAAAAGATGGACAATATCAATTAAATATTAATGGATATATTGGAAGAGAAGAAATAAAGAAATCTAAAGAACAAGATAATATAACAATAGAAGTACAAGAAGAAGATAGTTATATGGATTATCAAAAATATAAAATTAAAATTACAAATAATTCTGACAATACAATTGTATTAGATGATGGAGTAAATATAGAGGCTATGTATATTGAAGATGATAATGGAATTCAATATGCAGCATATACACATGAATTAAGTAAAGCACAACTTACAATAAACCCTAGAGAGACAAGAGAATTAGAAATAAAATATTATTGCAGATATGGTTCTGAAAAACGAATTGATAAACTTGTTTTCTCTAGGATGATATTAGATAATGAGACATATGTTACTTTACAAAATAAGAGTTTCTATAATAGGTATGGTAATTTTCAAATAGAAATATAGTACTAAAATAGGAGAATAGTATGGATGATGAAGTAAAAAATGAAACAAAAATTGATTTGAAAAGAAAAGCGACGCTTTTTTTAAAAATAGCATTAGTAATGTCATTAATAGTTATTATTCTTTTTCCAGCAGCATGGTATGTAAATAAAAAAGATGATGGAAGTTTTAAAGACGATGATTGGAGCAATACACCATTTGGTGCTAGTCAATATACACACAATATTTCTATTGGAACAGATGGCAAGATAACAACAAATATGACAGCACAAGAGTTATGGGATAAATTAATAAGTGAAGGAAGTAGAGTAAGTGTATATCTTGATGGACCAGAAGAATTACAAAAATTAATGAATGCAGAACTTGTTACACAATATTTGGATACAAGACCAAATCCAGATGAACCGATTGATTGGGAAGCAATAGCAGATGTTAATTCTAATGAAGTACAAGGTATTATTAAATTAAAGAGAGCACAAGCAGATGGAACGACTTCTACTATGACATATGTGGATCCAGAAACTTTTCAAACTTACATTGATAATTATAATGTGAGTGGATCTGAAGCTGATAGAAACGAAGCACTTAGTCATTTTACAATAGAAAGTAGAGTGGTTAGAAATGAAAATACAGGTAATTCAAGAGAAGAGGGAAAAGTCGAGTCTCTTGATGGAATGTTATTTATAGGAGATTCCATAACACATGGATTAGATCAAGCACACACATCAACATATTGGTTAAGTGATGAGAATATAGAATTATTACAAAATAGTTTATTTAGTGCTGAACCTTCTACATATGCATATCATTGGCTACAAAGAATTGATAGTCTTCCAGATACAAGTGAAGTAAATAGTGTATGTGTATTATTAGGGGTTAATAATCCTACAAGTCAAGAACAGATGAAGGAACTTATAGATAGATTAGTGGTAAAATATAGCGGAAAAAATATCTACATACAAAAAGTTTTTCCTCTTGGAAGAAATGGGTCTGGATTTTTATATACACCAGATGAAATGAATTCTATGATTGATGCATATAATGCAGATATCCAACAATACTGTGAGAGTAAACAAAATGTATATTTTATAGATACAACTGAAGGATATGTCACATCAGATGGATATTTGCAAGATGATAAGACATCAGATGGTGTTCATTTAACAGATTATAATACTTGGGTAGAAAATATTGCAGAAGCGGTTATCGGTAGTAATTCTGATGACTCAGATGATTCAGATGATAATTCAGATGATAGTACTGGTGAAGATATTTTATATTGGCCAACTACGAGTACAAGAATAAGCTCAAACTTTGGATATAGGAATTCTCCAACAGAAGGAGCATCTTATAATCACAAAGGAATTGATATAGGAGTTCCATCAGGTTCAAATGTATGTGCTATGGAAGCTGGACAAGTAACAACGGCAGGATGGAGTGATTCAGCGGGATACATGGTAACGATTGACCATGGAAATGGTTATGTTTCAAAATATATGCATAATAGTCAAGTAAATGTTTCAGCAGGAGATACGGTTGAAAAAGGACAAGTAATTGCGATATCTGGAAGTACAGGAATTTCAACAGGACCACACCTTCATTTTCAAATCGAATATAATGGAGAGCCTATCGATCCATTAAGTTTTAAATATAATAATGGAATGGGAAATGGTACTGGTGGAATTGGAATAGGCAGTGGTAGTGGAGATTCTTCAGATAGTACCACAACGACAGTGTTCTATGCAAAAGTAGCTACCTGGAATAGTGTGACAGATACAGTAGAATCAAATGATCCAGATGTTGAAACATATTCAACCACAACATATCGTATGACAACAACTAATGTTAATTTTCAAGACTTTGTAAGTGGATATACGATGCCATTTTACTATTTATGGGTTTTATTAGTTATGAGCGAGGAGCAAGATTTTGTATTAGAATTAGCAGATTTAGTGTATAATAGTGAAATAGAAATAACAGTACATGATAATTTAACAGTCAATACAAATGTAAATGTATATACATATACTGAGAAAACAAAAACAGAAACGATGGCAACTGTAACGGTTTTATATGGTAGTTCTCCATCTGATGCAAATAGATATAGCGCTTCAGGAGGACCTTGGATAGATGAAGAGAGTACAAATTATACGACAACACATACAATGATTACCAGCACAAATACGTTAGATATTCAATTAACAAAAGCAGATGTTTGGATTGTAAATTATACTAGAAACTATACATATTCTACACCAGAAGCTACTGTAACAAATACAGAAAATGATTTAGAAGAGATGCCATATCCAGCTACACCAAATGAAACAAGAACAGGATCAGATACATATGGACATGCAAATGCTTTATTGCAAAGTGAGATGGCTAGATGGACAGATACTTATGAATATGTAGATGGAGCAGTTACATCTGTAACAGAAAGAATATATTATGCAACTGTTAATAGACATGAAAGCATTACAAATACAGTAGAAAGAAATCAATATATAGCATCACCACCTAATATTGAAGAAAAGACAGATAAGGATTCAGAAGAACCAAATTTTGTTACAATTTTATCATCATGGAAACATCGAAAGGCTAAAAATTACCTTATAGATGGTTCTAGGTTGGTATTTGACTTATTAGAAAGCCACGAAACTACCGAGAATATGGTAGATTTAACAAAATATTTATTTTATAAGGTATCAAATAAGACCAGATTTTGGAATCCAGATGAAGAATTTGATTGGAGTATCTTTGATCCAGCAAACTTTGAAACCAACAATGAATCTACTTCTGGAACTAGTGGAATAGATGGAATACCAGGACAAATATATGATTTCTTACTAGGAAAAGGTGTTCCAGCCGTAGGAGCTGCAGCCATTTTAGGAAATATACAAGGAGAAAGTTCATTTGATCCAACTGTTGTCAATTCAATAGGAGCTACAGGTTTATGCCAGTGGCTAGGTGGTAGATTAGATGGTTTAAGAGCATTAGCTGACTCAAGAGGTACAGATTGGACAGATGTAGAAACACAATTAGAATATATGTGGCAAGAGTTAAATACTGGCTATACAGGGGTAAAAGATGTTATTATGAATGCTACGACCGAAGATGACTTAGAGTATGCAACTTGGTACTGGGGAAGACATTTTGAAATATTTTTTATTGGTTCATGGCCATCTTCCAGAGGAGAGACTGCCACAAGATATCAATATGCGCAGGAGTGGTATGCTCAATTTAAGCAAAATGGTTCATCAGGAGGAAGTTCTCAAGGAAATTCTGAAATTGTTGAAATTGCTAGAACGAAATTAGGATGTCCATATGTTTGGGGCGCAACAGGACCAGATACTTTTGATTGTTCTGGATTAGTATATTGGGTATATCAACAAGTAGGTATTTCTCTACCTCGTACTACATATGGATATCCACCTTATTTAGGTACAAGTAATGAGGTGTCATGGAGTGAAGCACAACCAGGAGATATTGTATGGAATGATCATCATATGGGAATATATCTGGGAAATGATGAATTTATACATGCACCACAAACGGGAGATGTAGTTAAAATTTCATCAGGAGCATCAAGCAGATTTACAAATGTGTTTAGATTTACAAATTAGGAGTATGAAATATGAAAAAATATAAAAAAATATTAATAATATGTCTTTTAATAATTGTCAGTATGATAGCCATAATGGCTATCATACTGACAAGACTTAATACGGATACACAAGAAGAAACAGAAGATGCTGGAATTCAATTTGAAAGTAACCAGAATGGGTTTCAAATAGTAAAAGATTCAAATGTATTTTTTTCAGTTATTAACTCTTTAAGTGAATATATTCAAATTTTATCATATAATCGTGATAATGTGATAGAAACAGATAGATATCGTATAGAAAGTTTGGAACAACAACGTGAAGCCATTCTAAGCTTATTAGATATAACATATGTAAATGAAAATGATTTAAGTCAAGACAATCTTCAGGTTGAATTCATAGATTATTCATATAATATCGTTCCAATTAGTATGAAAGTAAGATATGATCAAAATATGATTGTATATATAACAAACATATATATAGAAGATATACGTAATTCGCGTTTGGAAGAAAAATATTATATTATAAAAATAGATAATGAAAACAAAACATTTTGTATTGAGCCTGTTGCAGACAAAATTAATAGTATAGATGATATTGTAGTAAAAGAGTCAATTACAAGCATTGAAAAAAATCAGTATAATCAATATACCATAGAGACAGTTTCAATAAAAGATTTAGTAAAAATATATATGAATCAGTTTAAAACTATGATGATGAAATACCCAGATATTGTGTATAATCAATATTTAGATGAAGAATACAAAAACACACATTTTCCTAGTGAAAATGATTTTCTTGAATATGTAGAACAAAACAGAAATGAAATAGAACAATGGGAGGTAACGAAATATTCTATTGAAGGAGAACAAGATGAAACTATCTATATATTAGTAGATCAATATGAAAATATATATCGTTTTTGTGAGAAGGGGACAATGGATTATAAAGTAACAATGGATGTAGAAGTAACATCAACTGAAAATTTTACGGATATATAGTGAAAGGAGACTATATGATAGAAATAAAAAATGTATCTAAATCTTATATAAAAGGGGCAAAAATTATTGATAATCTAAATTTAGAAATCAAGGATGGAGAAATATTAGGATTTTTAGGTCCAAATGGTGCAGGAAAAACAACAGTCATAAAAATGATGACAGGAATTTTAGAAATAGATGAAGGTGATATTTTAGTTGATGGAAAAAGTATAAAAGATGAACCATATGAAGCTAAAAAAAATATAGGTCTTATTCCAGATAGCCCAGATATGTTTTTAAATTTAAAGGGAATTGAATATTTAAATTTCATAGGAGATATATATCAAATAGAAAATTCTGAAAGAATCAAAAAGATAAAAGAATTATCCGAAAAGTTTGATATGTATGATGCATTAAATGAAAAAATAGAAAGTTATTCACATGGTATGAGACAAAAAATTATTATTATTGGTGTATTACTACATGAACCTAAAAACTGGATATTAGATGAGCCAATTACAGGATTAGATCCGAAAGCAATTTATGATTTAAAAATCATGATGAAAGAATATGCAAAAAAAGGAAATGTTGTGTTTTTTTCTACACATATATTAGAGGTAGCAGAAAACTTATGTGATAGAGTTGTCATTATCAATAAGGGGAAAATATTATTTTTAGGAAACATTAATGAATTAAAAGAAAAAATGAAAGAAAATACATCTTTAGAAGAATTATTTATGGAGATAATAGAAGATGATTAAAAATATAATATTATTAACAAAAATATCAACAAGAAATGCTTTTGAAAAATTTAGAATATTTGATAAAAATAAAAAAACAATTAATAAGAAATCTATATATGTTTGGCTAATATTAGTCGTATTAATTGCTATTACATATTTAAGTAATGAAATATTAAATACTTTAGAAGATTATGGACAAACCAATATATTTTTAGATGGTATTTTCACAATCATTATGATTATTATGTTTATGCAAATAATCATATCTTGTATGAATATACTGTACTTTTCTAAAGATGTAGAATATTTTTTAATGTTTCCAATAAAGACAAAAGAGTTATTGTTATCTAGGATTTGTACGATGTTAAATATATCCTATTTAACAGAAGGAATATTTTTGCTGATTCCATTAATCTTATATGGCATATCTACTATGGCAAGTTATACATATTATGTTTCAGCAATAATTGCTATTCTTTTGTTACCAATGTTTCCAGTAATATTAGTGAGTATCGTTTTTTTAATCATTATGAAATTAAAAAAACAGATAAAAAATAAAAACCAATTTCAAATGATTGTTACAGTATTGTTTATTGGTATAGTTCTCTTATTAGAAGTTTTATTCATAAGAGGCATCATATTTCCTAATGTAAATTATCAAGAAATGGAAAGTGGATTAGAAACGATATTTACAAATATAAATGCCAGCATGCTTATTGTTAATCCATTGATTAATATTTTAGAAAAAAATAATGTATTAATCAATATATTCAAAGTATTAGGAATTTATGCAATAATGTATATTATACTGATATGTATTGGAAATAAAGTATATATAAATAATATCTTAAAAACAAAAGGATATATTAAATCAAAAATAAAGAAAAAAGTTGACTTAGAAAAATCATGTAAATTGCAAAAGGTGTCAAAAGCATATATAAAAAATGATTTTAAAAATCTATTTGGAAATACAACATTTTTTATGCAAATTATGTATCCTATATGTATGACAATGATAACGATTCTTGTAATAGCTTTTGCTTTTAGATTTGTTAGTATGGCAAGCAATCAAGAGCTTTATGACTTAATAGCAAGTTTGCATTTAACAGTAGAAGGCGTGTGTGTTATAATCGCACTTGCTCAAATATTATTTTCCTTTATTAATATTTCAATTTCAGCTATTTCAAGACAAGGAAAAAGTGCTATATTTATGAAATATATACCAATAGATTTCTACAAACAGATTTGGCTAAAAAATATGCCACAATCTATTATCAGTACGATGATATCCATAGTGTTATTAATTGCTATCAAAATTGTTTTTATATCTGTTACATGGATAAATGTATTATGCTTATTACCAATATGTATTATTATAGGAATTTTAAATAGCTATATTATGTTAATAGTGGATATAAAACGTCCAATCATGAATTGGAATACAGAAATAGAAGTATTAAAGCAAAACGGAAATAAAGTGTTTCAGTATGTATGGACAATTGTGGTGATATTAAGTTTAATGTACTCTTATAATATTTTTGAGAATGTAAATATATATATTGCAATACTAATATTATCTATATTGTTCACTTTAGTATTATGGATATTCAATATATATGTTAAAAAGCAAATTAAGAACAATAAATTATTTAAAAATATCATATAATAAAAAAAGAAATATCAATATGTATTTTATTGATATTTCTTTTTAAGTGAATAAATTTATAAAAACATCTCCAATAGCTTTAACGAGTGAGTTAGTATAATATAAATTAATAAAATAATTTTTTACAAAAGGAATTTGCCATAGTAGAAATAAGACAAAAAGTACAATGATAATAGAAATAAAAGATTTCACATAATCAGAGAAAGTTTTTTTATATTTTATTTTATATCCTCTATTTTTTAAATCTTGTATGTAGGCATCACGGTAAGCTTGCTGTCTTGATTGATTTACTTGTTGTTCATATTCTAGATTTCTTTTATATTGTTTAGCTTGTGTATTCTGATAAGCATTTTGTGCATTATAAGAGTCATCATTTATATTTGTAGAATCATTAAAATTATTTGTGCTTTGTGAATAAGTATTTTCATTATATATATGTTGTTGTAAATCATTTAATTTACTTTTTAAAACTTGATTTTGCTGATACATTTCATCAAATTTATCTTGAGAAACAACAGTATCTTCTAGCTTTTGATCATATAAAGCTCTTTGTTTAGGATTAGATAAAGTTTGATAGGCTTCATTAATAATTTTAAATGTTTCTTCTGCTTCTTTTTTATGAATATCATCTTGTAAATCAGGATGATATTTTTTAGCTAAAGTTTTATATGCTTTATCTATGATTTCAGGTGATGCATTTTTATCAACTTCTAATATTTCATAATAATTTTTATCCATCGTAATAATCCTTTCTCGTAAATGATACCATAAAAAGAAAAAGGAATCAACTGAAATTAGTGATTTTAAAATATTTATGCTGATATTATGTTACAGTTCAGACCGCCTACTCTCTAAGAGGAACGATATATTATATTTTTATGCTTCGAATGCGACTGGAATCGTTTTAGAAATTCTTATATATAAGTCGTAAAGGGTCCTGTTTCCGGGTATTGTTACGATTTAGATATTAGAATTTCTCAAACGGGAATTGAATGGCAGACGAGAAGCATAAAAATATAATATATCGTTCCTCTTAGAGAGTAGGCGGTTTGAACTGTAACGATATTATTTAAAGAGAATCATAATATTTTATTTTTCTGTTAAAATAACAATCACCTTCAAAAAGAGAATGCATAAAATAGGATTGGGTGATAACATGGAAATAGGATTAAGTTTATCTGGTGGAGGCGTAAAAGGTGCTGCGCATATTGGTGTATTAAAAGCATTGGAAGAAGAAAATATAAAGATAGAAAGTATAGCAGGGACCTCATCAGGAAGTATTGTAGCAAGCTTATATGCAATGGGATTTCATCCTAGTGAAATCTATACTATATTTAAAAAATATTGTAAAAAAATAAAATATATTGACTTCTGGAATATAATTAAATTAATTTATGGATTAGTTTTTAAAAGAAAAATCATCATAGATGGATTAAATAGTGGAAAAGAAATTGAAAAATTAATCAATGATATTGCGCAAAGTAAGAATATTAAAGATATTTCAGAGATTCATTTTCCTCTGGTTATTCCATCGGTTAATATGTATAATGGAAAAGTTACTTGTTTTACCTCTTATAAAAATGAAAAAAGAGATTTATCAAATACGATTTTTATAAATCATATTAACATAGGAAAAGCGGTAAGAGCAAGCTGTAGTTATCCAGTGGTATTTTCACCTTGCGAATTTAATAATACCAGTTTAATAGATGGAGGAATTCGAGAAAATACACCATGGAGAGAATTAAAAGAGATTGGTACAGATAAAGTGATTAGTGTGGTGTTTAGAGAAAAATTTGACAAAGAATGTTGTATGAATATTATTGATGTTGCTGCTAGATCGATTGGTTTATTAAGTAATGAATTATCCAATTATGAATGGGATGGAACAGATTATTTATTAGAAATACATACGGAAAAAATAGGTTTATTAGATATGGATAAAATAGATGAATTATATGAGATTGGATATGAAACGGCAAAGAAGGAAATACAAAAAATAATAAAGAAAATAGAAAGATAAATCGTAATGTTGAAAATTAATAAAATTTATTTATAAATGTATGTAAATATGTTACGTAAGGTAAATATTTATTGTAGAATAAAATCACCTTCATAAAGGAGGTGATTTTATAATGAAGGATTTCATAAAAATATTAAAACTCCTAATACTTCTAGAGATTATACAATACATAAAAAAGGAGAAAAAATAGAGGAAGTTGCAGCTTCCTCTATTTTTTGATTTTATATGAAAGACCTCATAAAAATTTCTTCCTATACATAGTATACAACAATTTTGAAAATATGTCAAATTTAATTGATTAGTTTTTTTGGACTTCTTTGCTTTCTTCCTTTTCATTTGCTTGTTGTACTGATTTATTTTCAGTCTCGTTTTCTTTCTCAATAGCTTCTTTTCTGGCCTGTTTCGCTTTTAGGTTATCTTTAGCAACAGTCATTAATAATTTTATTCTATTTGCTTGGTTCGTTTCACTAGCACCTGGGTCATAATCTACTGGAGAAATATTGGCATCTGGATATTTTTCTCTAATCGTTTTGATAACACCTTTACCGACAACATGATTTGGTAAACAAGCAAATGGTTGAACACAAATGATGTTTGGAATATCATGTTCAATATATTCAATCATTTCAGCTGTTAAAAACCAACCTTCACCAGTTTGATTTCCGATAGATAAGACATCTTTTACTTTATCTTCTAAATGCCAAATATCACAAGGTGGTAAATAGCCTTTTTTAGAATTTGCTAAAGCAATTTTCATATCTTTTTCTAAAATATCAATTAATTTGATAGCAGCTTTCATAATTTTTGAAGATGTTTTATTTGTATTTAACAATTTGTTAAAGGTAATTTTATGTGTAGCCATAAATTTAACAAATCCCATAAAGTCGGGTAAAATAACTTCTGCTCCTTCTTTTTCTAGTAAATCGGCAACATGATTATTTCCAAAAGGATGATATTTAATAAGAACTTCTCCAACAATACCAACTCTAGGTTTTTCAATAGATGTATCTAATTCTATTTTTTCGAAGTCATTTACAATATCATAAATACTTTGTTTAAATTCTTTACTTGATGATTTTTGAAGTAATTTTTTACATTTTTCCATCCATTCATCAAATAATTTTTGTGTTTCACCTTTATTCTTTTCATAAGCTCTATTTTTCGTTAACATCTTTTGTAATAAATCACCATATAAAACAGTTTTAAGTAAGCGTTCGATTAATGGTACAGTGATTTTAAATCCAGGCATTTTTTCCATACCAACAATATTGAATGAAATAACTGGTATATTTTCAAATCCTGCGTCTTTAAGCGCTTTTCTAATGAACCCTATATAATTGGTTGCTCTACATCCTCCACCTGTTTGAGACATAATTAAAGCAGTTCTATTTAAATCATATTTACCAGATTGAAGAGCTTCAATCATTTGTCCTGTAACCAAGATAGATGGATAACAAGCATCATTATTCACATATTTTAATCCAGTTTCAACTGTTTTTTGTGTACATTCTCTTAATAATTCCACTTTATATCCACTAGATTGTACGGCAGCTTCTAATAATTCAAAATGAATTGGTGCCATTTGTGGTACTAAAATGGTATAGTCTTTTCTCATATCCTTTGTAAAGATTTTTTTATGTTGTTCATAATCGCCAGTAGCCGTATTTTCTCTTTTTTCTTTTTCACGTTTATTCATACTAGCAAGTAATGAACGTATACGAATCCTAACAGCCCCTAAGTTATTAACTTCATCAATTTTTATTAAAGTATACATTTTATCATAACTAGATAAGATTTCTTCTACTTGGTCTGTTGTAACGGCATCAACACCACAACCAAAAGAATTTAATTGGACTAATTCTAGGGAATCATGTTTTCCGACGAAATCTGCTGCAGCATAAAGTCTTGCATGATATACCCATTGGTCAACAACACGAATAGGTCTTTTTACTTCTGTTTGGTTTGAAATACTGTCTTCTGTTAAAACACATAGACCTAGTGAAGTAATTAATGTATCAATACCATGGTTAATTTCTGGATCAACATGATATGGACGACCAGCTAAAACGATACCTTTTAAATGATTTTCTTCTATGTATTTTACGGTTTCAGCACCTTTTCTACGAATATCTTCTTTACATTTTTGATATTCTTGTTCTGCCTTTTCAGCTGCTTCGTTTAATTCTTCTTTTGTAAAGTTATATTGTTTAAATTCATCTAATTCTAATATTTTCTTTACTAAGTTTTTCTTATCAAAAGGTAAAAATGGATTTAAGAATTTTACGTTAGGGTCTTTCAATCCTTCTACATTATTTTTCAATACCTCAGAATAAGAAATAACAATTGGACAGTTATAATGGTTATCTGCTTTTTCATATTCTTTTCTAGAATATGGTATACAAGGATAAAAGATTGTTTTAATTCCTTGTTCTAATAAACTTTCAATATGTCCATGTGAAAGTTTTGCTGGATAACATACAGATTCTGAAGGCATAGATTCCATACCTTTTTCATAGGTTTTTCTGGTACTTTTTTCAGAAACAATAACTCTAAATCCTAAACTTGTAAGGAAAGTAAACCAGAAAGGATAATCCTCATACATATTTAAAACTCTAGGGATTCCAATGGTTCCTCTTGTTGCATATTGTTCTTCTAATGGTGTATAGCCAAAAATTCTTTCATATTTGTATTGAACCAAGTTTGGTAAATTTTTAGCTTTGGTAACAACACCTGCACCTTTTTCACAACGGTTACCTGTTACATGAATTTGTCCATTGCTAAATTTATTAATAGTTAATTTACAATGGTTTTCACAATTATTACAATGTGTGTGGGTAATTTTTATTTTTAAATTGTCTAATTCATCTGTTTTTAAGATTGTAGATGTATATTCCATATCTAAATTTGCTTCATATTGTTCTTTTGAAAGTAAAGCCATTCCGTAAGCTCCCATCAATCCTGAGATATTTGGTCTTACAACATTTTTACCAACAATTAATTCAAAAGCTCTAAGAACAGCATCATTATAGAAAGTACCACCTTGAACTACAATATGTTTTCCTAAGGTTTCTACATCTCTAACTTTCATAACTTTTTGAATCGCATTTTTAATAACAGAATATGATAAACCACTAGAAATATCTCCAACAGAATATCCTTCTTTTTGTGCTTGTTTGATTTTTGAATTCATAAATACTGTACATCTTGAACCTAAATCAACAGGTCTTCTTGATTTGATAGCTTCTTTTACAAATTCAGATATCTCTAAATTCAAACTTTTGGCAAAGGTTTCTATAAAAGAACCACAACCAGAAGAACAAGCTTCATTTAACATGATATTATCAATAGAACCATTTTTAATTCTGATATATTTCATATCTTGCCCACCAATATCCACAATACTAGTGACATCTGGTTCAAATGTTTTGGCAGCTGTATAATGAGCAATTGTTTCAATTTCGTTTAAATCAACATTTAAAGCTGTTTGAATTAATTTTTCTCCATAACCTGTAACACCACTATATCTTAAGATGGCTTTTTTAGGTAATACCTTATATAATTTTCTCAACATATCCATAACACTTTGTAATGGATTTCCTTCATTACTGCCATATAAAGAATATAATAGGTTACCATCTTTATCAATTAACACAAGTTTTGTAGTTGTAGAACCTGCATCAATTCCTAAGAAACAATCACCTTCATAATTTTCTAATGGTTTTGAAGGAACAGTTGCTTTATCATGTCTCTCTTTAAAAGCTTTATATTCTGCTTCATCTTTAAATAAAGGATCAAGTGGTTGTGTGGTTGTATCATGTGATTGTTTAAAATTTTCTATTTTCTTCTCTAACTCATTAGGTGTAATGACTTCTGTATTAAATGAATCCAAAGCGGCACCTTTTGCAACTAATAAATGCGCATTTTCTGGTACAATAATTTGATCATCTGTTAAATGTAATGTTTCAATAAAACGTTTTCTTAATTCTGGTAAATAACTTAAAGGTCCACCTAAAAAGGCAATATTTCCTCTAATAGGTCTACCACAAGCCAATCCACTAATGGTTTGGTTAACAACTGCTTGGAAAATAGAAGCAGCAATGTCTTCTTTTGCAGCACCTTCATTAATTAAAGGTTGTATATCAGTTTTCGCAAAAACACCACAACGAGAAGCAATTGGATAAATGGTTTGATATCCTTTAGCCAATTCATTTAATCCTGCTGTATCTGTATGTAATAAAGAAGCCATTTGGTCTAAAAAGGCACCAGTACCACCAGCACAAGTACCATTCATTCTTTGCTCAATAGAATTATCAAAATAAATAATTTTAGCATCTTCTCCACCTAATTCGATAACAACATCTGTTTTTGGAAAATATTTCTCAATCACTCTTTTACAAGAAACCACTTCTTGAATAAAGTCAACTCCTAAAAATTTAGCAGCAGACATTGCTCCAGAACCAGTTAATGCAATTGTGAAAGAAGAAGAAGGATATTTCATTAATAGCTCTTCTAAAAAATCACAAACTGTTTTTTTGGCATCTGAAAAATGTCTACGGTAATCTGAATATATAGTATTTTTATTAGAATCCATTACGATTATCTTGACTGTTGTAGATCCAACATCAAGTCCAACATGTAAAATATCATTCATGACAAAAACTCCTTTTTTGTATATAAATTTTTCATTATTATCCACCCTAATTGTATACGGAAAAGCCACTTTTGTCAAATGGAAATTGTTGTAAAAGGGACCGTTGGGACCAGGTCCCAATGGTCCCAATGGTCCCTTTTGCTAAAGTTGTTCTAAAAAGGACAAACAAATAATACAATAGGAATAAATAAAATAATTAAATTTGAAAGAAAGGAATGAAAACAACATGAATAAAAAAATAGTTATTATTTTTACTGCTTTATTAATCATTATATTAGTAGGAGGATATTTTATTATCCAATATTTTAAAGGGCAAGAGGAGGAAACAACAATAGAAGAATATACACCAGAAGAAGAAATTACAGAAGAACAAAATAGACAAACAATTGTGAGTTTATATTTTTTAGAGAAAGAAACAAATGAATTAGCTCCTGAAGCTAGATTAGTAGATATTAAAGAAATTATGAATACACCTTATGATAAATTGGTAAATATGTTAATAGAAGGTCCCAAAAATGAAAAAAACACGAAATTAATTCCGGAAAATACAAAATTAAATAAAACATATAAAGAAAAAGACATGGTTTATTTAGATTTTTCAAGCGAATTTTTAAATTATAATAAAGAAGATACAACTGTAAAACAAAATATCATTGATAGCTTAGTAAAAACGTTAACACAATTAACAGAGGTAAATTCTATTAAAATTCTAATTGATGGAGAAGAAAATGCAGATTTTAATGAAGTTTATAGTTTGAGTGTAATTGAATAATTAATAAAATAGTATTTATAGTACGATGAAGATAAATAAAATGAGTTTGGTCAAGAAAGTTAATAGAATGAGTTTGTATAACATTTGAGAAAAATATGGTATATAAAATATTAAAAATTATTTCAATATTTTATACAATTTAATATATTTAATAAATCGATGAAAATGATTTAAAAAATATTCAACTTCATGTAAAGATTTGATGGTATTATCTTTACAACATTTAAAATTAAATTTCTTTTTAGGGGGTGGGCATTTTCCACCTCTATTTTCTATAGGTTTTATGATTTTTTTATCCATGAAATCACCTCAAAAAATATCTATATAAATAGTATATGAAATATAAAAAAAGATGTTATGAAAAGAAATATTTACAAATATTATGTAAATGTGATACAATGTAAAACATAAATGACTATTATAAATTATTAGCATTTACCAATATGCTTAATGTATTACAAAAATATAAGATTTTAAAAGAGGAAATATATGAAAGAAAATATAGAATTAAAAGAAAATGAAAGAATTGATGACTTAGAATATAAAGGTTTAAAAATAATTCAAAATAAAAAAGGATTTTGTTTTGGAATTGACAGTATATTACTTTCAGATTTTGCCAAAAACATAAGAAAAGGGGCAAAAGTACTAGATTTAGGAACGGGAACAGGAATTATTGCTACTTTGTTATGTGGAAAAACAGAATTGTCTGAAATAACAGGAATAGAAATTCAAGAAGAAGTAGCGGAAATGGCAAATAGAAGTATCAAATTAAATCATTTAGAAGATAAATTTAAAATCATACAAGATAATATACTAAATTTAAATAATCATTTTGAAAAAAATACATTTGATGCCATTGTAACAAATCCACCGTATAAAAAGAAAGAAACAGGAATACAAAATGAAGATACAAGAAAATTAATTTCTAGACATGAAATAGAAGCAAATATAGAAGATTTTATAAAAATTTCTAAAGACATGTTAAAAGATAAAGGCGAATTTTATATTGTTTATAGACCAGAAAGATTGGTGGATTTATTATCTATTATGAGAAAATATAAAATAGAGCCTAAAAGAATTCGATTTGTATATTCTAATATTCATACAATATCTAAATTAGTATTAGTGCAGGGAGTTAAAAATGCAAGACCATTTTTAAAATTAGAACCTAATTTATATATTTATGATGAAAATGGAGAATATACAGAAGAGATTTTAGAAATTTATCATAAAAAATAAAGTAAAAAAATTTAAATATGCAATTTCGCATATAAGATCTGATGAAGCGATTATATAAATATTAAATAATATATAAATTACAAAAATCAGAGAAAGGGTAATTTTATGAAGGAAATCAATCAAAAAGAAATGGGAACATTATACATTGTTGCAACACCAATAGGAAATTTAGAAGATATTACATTAAGAGCAATAAAAGTATTAAAAGAGGTAGATTTAATAGCAGCAGAAGATACAAGACATACCTTAAAACTATTAAATCATTTAGAAATATCAAAACCATTAATGAGTTATCATAGACATAATGAAGATGTCAAAACAGATATATTAATAAAAGAATTAAAACAAGGAAAACAGATAGCACTTGTTTCTGATGCAGGAACTCCAGGAATTTGTGACCCAGGAGAAGAGGTTATTAAAAAATGTATAGGAGAGGAAATTCCTATTGTACCAATTCCAGGAGCTTGTGCCATGATTAATGCATTAATTTGCTCAGGGCTAGCTACAAAAGAATTTGTATTTATAGGATTTTTACCATTAAACAAGAAAAATAGAAAAGAAAAATTAGAAGAAATCAAAAATACAACAAAAACAATGATTCTTTATGAGGCACCACATAAACTTGAAACAACATTAAAGGATTTAAAAGAAATCATTGGAAATAGAAAAATTGTATTAGCAAGAGAACTAACCAAAATCCATGAAGAATATATAAGAGAGAATATAGATGTATTAATTGAAAAAGCAAAAGAGTTAAAAGGAGAATTTGTTTTAATCATAGAAGGTGCAGATAAAAAAGAAGAGAATGATTTATTGAAATTATCTTTACAAGAACACTATGCATATTATGAAAAAAAAGGAATCAATAAAAAAGAAATTATCAAACAAATAGCGAAAGACAGAAACGTCAGTAAAAATGAAATATATCAAAAATTTATAAATACAGATGAAATAAAATAGTGAATAATGGCAACACTAAAAAACAGATTTACTATAATATAAATCATAAAAGAAAAAATAATACATAAAAAAACAAAAGGCCAAGTAAGTAAGAGATTGACTCTTACTTATTTGGTTTTAATTTGCTTATTTTTTTTGAACAATCTTCACAAATTAATTTATCATTATAATTTATTAAATTCTCGGTATTTCCACAAAAAATACAATTTGGTTCATATTTTTTTAATACAATTGATGAACCATCAACATATATTTCAATAGGATCTTTTTCAGCAATGTTAAATTGATTTCTGATTTCGATAGGAATAACTACTCTTCCTAGTTCATCTACTTTTCGAATAATTCCTGTTGATTTCATAAGTTTATCCCCCCTTAAAAAGTTAATTTACAACCCTATATACATTGTTACTATATCACAAATACTAATACAGGTCAATTAAAAAGTAATAAAAATTTGATAATAGAATAAAATTATTTAGGTGATAAATATGTTAAATTTAGTTTGGCCAATTTTCATAATAATATCATTTTCTTATGCAATTTTTTCGGGAAATTTACAAAATTTGAATTCTAGTATATTTGATAGTGTAGAGAGTGCTGTGAATTTGAGTATAACTATGTTGGGAACCATGTGCTTGTGGAGTGGAATTATCAATGTTGCAGCAAATACCAATATAATGAAAATTATGAATAAATTGTTAAAACCAATTGTAAAATTTCTTTTCCCAGAAATAAGACAAAATCAAAAAGCACAAAATGAAATTTCTATGAATATGGTAGCCAATATTTTGGGATTGGGAAATGCAGCTACACCATTAGGGTTGAAAGCAATGGAAACTTTACAAGAAGAAAACAAAAATAAGCAGGAATTAAGTAATTCAATGATTATGCTAATTGTAATAAATACTGCGTCAATTCAGATAATTCCCACAACGATTATTGCGATAAGAAGTTCCCTAGGTGCAGAAAATCCAACTTCAATTATTGTACCTGTATGGATTGCAACAATTTGTGCAGCAATCGTAGGTGTAACAGTAACAAAATTACTTATTAGATATGCTAGCAAAAGGGAGAAAGTATGATAAATATTATCAATTTTTTATCAAATTTGGCAATGCCATTGATTATATTAATGATTGTTATTTATGGTGTTATAGAAAAGAAAGAAGTTTTTGATAAATTTATAGAAGGGGCAAAAGAGGGGATAAAGATTGTAATTAATATTTTTCCTACACTGATAGGTCTATTTTTAGCAGTAGGAGCTTTAAGAAGTTCAGGGGTAATTGACATAGTAATTAAAATATTAGATCCATTATTAAATATTATAAATTTTCCAACAGAAATTATGCCATTAGCACTTTTAAGACCTATATCGGGAAGTAGTTCGATTGCTGTTGCAACAGACATTATGAAAACGTTTGGAGTTGATAGTCAAATTGGAATTATGGCGGCAGTTATCATGGGAGCGACAGAAACAACTCTATATACGATTGCAGTATATTCTTCAAGTGTAAAAATAAAAAAGACAAGGTTTGTTTTAATAGCTGCACTAACAGCAGATATTGTTGGAATTATAACAAGCATTATAGTATGTCGTTTTTTGTCGTAAAGTTTTTCTTGACAATAGTTTACATATATTGTATAATTATGGAAATTAAATCAATAAGGATATTCAAATCAAATGTTATTAAAAGTAGTATTATTTATTTCAATATTTTATATAATAAGAATTGTGATAGTAAAAATATTATTTTATAAAATTTTAAAATCAGAAAAAAATTCAAAATAAATTTAGTTTTTAATTTTGTAGAGGAAATAACAAATCCCCCATAATTAGTATTTAAAATTTCTTTGCCCCTATATTCTTTTAAATATTTTTTTCTATGTTATTTTCTCTACAATATAATATATATTTATCTATGATAAGTTTCACCATTGGATATTTTAAATCCTCTAAAAATTTGTTCTAACAAAAAGACACGAATTAATTGATGAGGAAATGTCATTTTTGAAAAACATATCTTTTGGTGAGCTTTTTTTAATATATCAGAAGAAAGACCTAGAGAACCACCAATTATAAAAGTAATATTGCTAGTTTGTAAAGATAGAGTTTCGATATTTTTTGAAAATTCTTCAGAAGAAAGTTCTTTACCAGTTAAATCTAAACAAATAATATAAGAATCTTTTTTGATATGGTTTAATATGTTATTGGATTCTTTATTTTTTATTTCATTAGAAAGACTTTCATTTAATTTATCAGGTATTTTTTCATCAGGTAATTCTATAATATTTAATTTACAATATTTACTTAATCTTTTAGAATATTCCTTTATAGCATCTTTTAAATAGTTTTCTTTTATTTTTCCAATGCATACAATATTAATATTTAACATATTAGACTTGTATGATATATTTAATAACTTAAATAACCATACGACTCCTTTCTTTATTTTTTAATATTTAATATAATCTATGTGTGATAACTGTGGACTTTTTA
>CAJFLB010000001.1 GCA_904387305.1 uncultured Clostridia bacterium | reverse complement strand
TCTTCAAATACACTTAATGTTCCACTATGGCTATCTGATTTTGTATTTTCCAAAAATATTTTATTCATTTGTTTCTCATTAAAATCAAACAATATTCTTGGTTTCTTTATTTTATTATATTCTTCTCGTAAAGCTTCTTTTAGTTCCGTGGCATTTGCATACCTATCTTTTGGATAATAACTGCATGACTTTAAAATAATTTCAGCAATTTCTCTAGAAGCATTTTGTGGAACTGGCATTTTTTTACCAGATATTCTTTTATATAAAGCTTCTTCTCTATCCTCCATTGTTATCTCTTCTGGATAATTGGGTAAAAATGGTAATCGGTTATAATTGAAATATCTATATAACATAACACCTAGAGAGTAAATATCAACTGTTTTATTTCCTTTTTCATTTTTGTATAACTCTGGCGCCATATAGTTTTCTGTTCCTTTTTTAGACATATTTGATACTGTATTGTCAATATGTTTTGCTATTCCAAAATCTCCTACTTTATAAATACCTTTACTATTTACGAAAATATTGTCAGGCTTTATATCTCTATGTATGACATTATTTTCTTCGCAATCTTCTAATGCTGTTGCTACATCAATTGCCATTTTTAATATTTCTCTATCTGTTAGATTATGTTCTAAAATATATAAATCTAGATTTTGCAATAATTCCATTCTGATATTGATTATCCAACCAATCTCTTTCTTTTTCTTTAAAATTTCATAATCTTCTATATCAACTATATTTTCACTATCTTTAAATATGGACATAAATTTAATTTCATCTATCCA
The DNA here is from genome assembly GCA_904387305.1 of uncultured Clostridia bacterium. Lineage (GTDB taxonomy): Bacteria > Bacillota > Clostridia > TANB77 > CAG-508 > CAG-269. The sequence continues at coordinate 110,511 of CAJFLB010000001.1, read as the reverse complement.
TTTTTGTACTGATTTCTCATAATATCTTGTAATTCCATCTTGTGTCATTCCTTCTGTTTTTAATGTTTGAATTTCTAATTTTGTTTGTGGTATTTCTATTTGTTTGATAGCTGAATAAGTTGCAATTCCAAATTCTTCTTTTTTAGCTTTATATACTTTTCCATAAGAACCTTCACCAATTAATTCTACTTCTTTCCATTGTTCATTAAAAAAAGTTATCGAATCCTTCGTCTTTTTCTTCTTTTTTAGACTTAACATATTTTCCCCTTTTCTTCCTAATTATTCTTGATTTGGAAAAATTTTAATTGTTTGTTGAAATAGCACATTTTCATTATTATCTGTTATTGTCATAACAGTTGTCCCTTCTTCTTTTGCTGTTATTTTTCCATCTTTATACTCTACTTTCTCATTACTAAAATCCACATTTGCATTTCCTTTATATTCAAATCCAAAACTTTGTCCTGCCATAATTGATCCCGAATACTCATTTTTTATAACTTCAAATCGATTATTTCTCATCATAATAGCTATCACTATGAAAACAATCATGATTGTCACTATAATTGGAAGAATCATTTTATAAAATTGTCTTTTTTCTTCTTTTATTTCTAGAACAATAACCGTTATATTATCTGTTCCGCCCTTTTCTAATGCCTTTTCTACCAAAGCATCTACAATATCTTTTGAATCTAGCTTTTTTGACATAATATGTTCTATTTCTTTATCTGTTAGCATATCTGTTAATCCATCAGTACACAACAAGATTTTTTCAAATTTTGTATAATCATATTTATTTTTATATGGATTCAATATCATTTCATTTTTTCTTATTCCTAAGTGTTGCGTTAATCTGGCTTTTGTTCTTGTATTATTAATATTTAATTTTTCTTGTATTTTGGCATCTGTATGGTCTTCAGATAATTGTTCTAATTTTTTATTTTTAAATCCATAAATTCTACTATCTCCAATATTACAAATGTTAATTGAATTTTCTAAAAATTGTACTGCTGCCATTGTTGTTCCCATTCTTTGATTTGGCAACATTTCTTTACAAATTTTCTCATTTGCTGTTTCTATATACTCTTCCCATATAAGTTTACTATTGGTATTTTCTTGAATATATTGTTTTAAAGTAGAAGAAGCAAGATAAGATGCTCTTTCACCTTTTGCTTCTCCTCCCATTCCATCAAATACTGAACAAACAACATTATCTGTGTTTTCAAATTGTGTTATTTTTATCTTGTTATTTCCTTCGTTATCTTCTTTTAATGTTTTAAAATCAAAATAATAATTATCCTCGTTATTTTCTCTTACATTTCCTATTACGGATTTACATGCACCATTAATAATATATTTCATTTTTTTCCTTATCCTTTTATGATTTTTTTAATTTTTTCACTATTATTATATCTCTAAATTTATATTTTGTTCAATCATTTTATGTGTTTTTTTCTCTATATTTTATAATTCAATTTAATGTTGTCTTCCTTCTAATGTTTGCATAAGTTGTTTCTCTAATTGTTGATATTCTTTTATCTTCTTCTCATATATTTGTTCAAACTCACTTTTAGAACATCCCATAGATTGATAATATCTTTCTTGTATATCTTTTCTTAAATAAAATTTAAAAGCATTATTTAAATCTTCTCTATATAATTCAACATTCTTTAAAGATGTTTCACCAATTCTAAAAGAAGGATGTGAGATTCTAATAAATTTAGGCATAGAAACATAGTCCATTCTATATTCTGTTGCATCCCAAAAATCGCTTCTTCCAGTAAGTTTGGTAAATAAACTTTTTAAATTATTTCTTCCATAATCATTTTCACTATCCCAAGATAATATCTCATCTTCACTTACACCTAAAACAAGTGCTATCTTTTTTAAGTTAATGATTTCTTCGTCATATACTTTTCTTGTAGCAGTATAAGCATGTGATTGAGGAGTATTACCACATAAATCCCAATAGACTTTGCTTGCATATAGTTCTGCTTCCGCTTCTCCCATTGCTAACCCTTTTGTTCCTCTATTAATACGAATAATATTATTGGCTCTATCTTCATAAGACATTTGTGCTGTATAATCAGTTTCATTTTCCCAATTTGTATGCCATTTTCCAGAAGCATCTTGCCATGCTTTTCTTAAATGTCCACATTCATGAAAAAAAGTAACTATAGATTGTCCTTGTCTCATCTTGATTTCATTTGTTTCCGCATTTGAATTTGCCAATGCTCTACTTCCATTTGGCAATTGTCCTGGATAGATTTTTACTTTGCAATCTCTAAATCTTTGTGTAATTTTCCCTCCATGACTTAATGTATAATTCATATAGATTTGTTTGGCTTCATTAATTGTATAATTTCTTCCATTAATTGTTTCTATAAAATCACCCATTATCAATTCTCCTTCTTTGTAGTTTCCTTATCTTTTTCAATCTTTTTTTGATATCTATCTTCTTCAGAAAAAATACAACCACAATATTTTTGCATATATAATCCTAATTCTCTTGCTTTTGCTTGTCCTTCTCTAAAACCTACTCGAAAATCTCGATACAAAAATTCTACACCATATTTTTTTGCCATTTGTTCTGCGACCTCTATTAATGCTTCATGATTTTGATATGGACTAACTAATAATGTAGTAGAAAAATGGGTATATCCATTTTCCTTCGCATATTTTGCTGTTTGTTCTAATCGAACTGGATAGCAATATTCTTTACATCTCGTTTGTAAATTATTTACTACATTTTTGCAAAAATCATCTAATCCATAGTTTTCTTCAAATATAGCATTTACATCAATACTTTTTGTATATTCTTTTAAACAATCTCTTCTCGCTTTATATTCCATATATGGATGAATATTCGGATTAAACCAATATACCGTTGGTTCAATACCTTCTTTTCTTAATGTATCAATACAATATACACTACATGGTGCACAACAAGTATGTAATAATAATTTCATTTTTCAACTTCCTTTACTTTATTATTTATTTCTTTATCATTTTCTCTTTTCATTCAAAAATGTCCCATTAAGAAACGTCCCCATTTGGACATGCATACCCTAAATGCTTATATGCTGGTGGTAAAACGACTCTACCTCTTAATGTTCTCGCAATAAATCCAATTTGAATTAAATATGGTTCATATACATCTTCTATTGTATCTACTTCCTCTCCCACGGTCGCAGCCAATGCTTCTATTCCGACTGGTCTTCCAGCATATTGCACAATCATGGTATCTAATATCTTTCTATCAATTTCATCTAATCCTAGCTCATCAATTTCAAGCTTGTTTAAGGCATGTTTCGTGATTTTTAAAGTAATATTTCCATCACCTAATACTGCTGCATAATCCCTTACTCTTTTTAATAAACGGTTAGCAATTCTAGGTGTTCCTCTTGATCTTCTTGCAATTTCTGTTGCTGCTTCATTTTCTATTTCTACATTTAAGATTCCTGCCGAACGTTTGACAATTTTAGTTAAGTCTTCTACAGAATATAGCTCTAATCTATGCACAATTCCAAATCTATCTCTTAATGGTGTTGTTAATGAACCAGCTTTAGTTGTTGCTCCAATCAATGTAAACTTTGGCAAGTCTAATCGAATTGATCTAGCACTTGGTCCTTTTCCTATAATAATATCTAATGTATAGTCCTCTAGCGCTGGATATAAGATTTCTTCAACACTCTTACTAAGTCTATGGATTTCATCTATAAACAAAACGTCAAATTCCGAAAGATTGGTAAGAAGTGCTGCTAAATCACCTGGCTTTTCAATAGCTGGACCAGATGTAATTTTGATATTTGAATTCATTTCATTAGATATGATATTTGATAAAGTTGTTTTTCCAAGTCCTGGTGGGCCATATAGTAAAACATGGTCTAATGGCTCTCCTCTTTTTTTTGCTGCTTCTATATATATTTTCATATTTTCTTTAATTTTATCCTGTCCAATATATTCATCTAATGTTTTTGGCCTTAATGAATTCTCTAATCTTTCTTCTCCTGTGTTTTCTAATTCTGGGCTAATAATTCTGTCTTCCTCCATTTTATAGTTTCCTCCTTATTTATGTCCAAACGGAAACGTCCCCAAATGTCCCAAACAGAAACGTCCCTAATTGGACACTATTTCAACAAATTATTAATACTAATCGATATTGACATGTCTAATTCTTTTCTCATATTTTCATAATAGTCTTCTAATAATTCTCTTTCATCTTGTGGAAGTTCTTCTACATTGATTTCTGCTCCATCTTTGATACGATACCATTTTTCATCAAAATAATATCGACTTGTAACAATTCTTTCGTTATTTAAACATATAAAATCTTTTCTAGCAAACATATTGGTTCCTAAACTAAATCCAGCATCTCCATCTATTAAATAAGCAAATGTTGGTTTTATATCTAATTTACTAACTGGTTTTTCTATTTTTATATTTTCAATTCCTGGTATTTTCATTCCACAAGCCACTCTGATATAATTTAATTTTATGTCTGTATCTGTTAAATCTGAATCTATTTCTTTTAAAAATTCTAGCAAGTTTTCATTATACATATCTAATCCATTATGGTCTCCAAATAAGAGAATAACTGTATCATCATATAAATTAGCTTCTTTTAATTTATCTATAAATATTCCAAAAGCATAATCTGCATAATTGACAGATTCCAAATAGTTTCCTAAAAAAGTGTCCTTATATTTTCCAACGTCAATGTTAACTTTACTTCTATCTTCTAATCCTTCTAGATTAAATGGTGTGTGTGAAGAAGCTGAAACAATATAAGAAAAGAATGGTGTATCGTAATTCTTTAATTTTTCTACAGCCTGTTTATATAATAGTTCATCTGATAAATACCCTGCGATATTTTCTGATGTATCTGCAAAAGAATCTTTTAATTCGATATTTTCTACTCCATAAGATTTATACACATTTCCTCTATTCCAAAAAAATCCATGATTTCCATGCATATAAGAAGTGGTATATCCTTCATTTTCAAACATAGTAAATATATTGTCATATGCATTTGTATAATATCGACTATAAGACATTCCATTTTCCATAGGATATAAAGATGTTGTAGCTGAAAATTCTGAATCCGCTGTTGAAGAGTAACTTTGCATAAACATGTTAGATATTTCTATGTTTTCATTGATAAATTTATTTAAGTTTGGCGTAATTTCTTTTCCATTAATTTCTTTATTGATAACAAAGTTTTGAATCGATTCTAATTGCAAAATGATAACATTTTTTCCTCTAACAATTCCTTGTAAATCATAATTTGTTTTTCCATACTTTTCATCATATTCTTTTTTTAGTTCATCATAATCAGATAAAAGAGCCTCTTTTGTTGTATATTTTGCTTGTTTCTTTATATTGATTGTATTTTCTATATCTGATATATGATATCCATATATTGTACTTTTCTTTATTTGTGTATCTTTATTATATGGATCTTCTTTTGCTCTTACTATGTAGACATTATCCATCTTGAAAAATATAATCATTACCAAAATACCTATGATTACTTTGGCAATTTTATATTTCATCTGTAATTTCTTCTTTTTTTGTATTTTAAATATTTTCGTAATTAGAAGTATGCCTATAACCAATATATCTATAAAATATAAAATGTGTTTTATCTGCACTAACATTGGTAATGTACTCATAATTTCTTCGCCATATTGAAGATTCATAATTTGCGCAACAGATAATACCGAACTAGAATATGTATGATATAAATTATCTGCTAATAATAGAATACTTGCCAATATATCTACAATTATTGTTGTTATAATTCTTCCTCTATTCGGTAAAAATACACATATCGCCCAAATCATTGTTGATAGCATCGTAATTGTTCCTAAAATTGTTTCCTTATCAATTGTTTCGCGAACAGATATGGTATTTTGATAGAAAAAGATTGTTTTTAAAAATAATAAAATTCCTATTATAATTGGAAATCCTATAGAGTTAAAAAACTTATTTGCCATATCTTTTATTTTTTCTTTATTTATCTTCTTATTTTCTTTTTCTGTTTGTTTCATATCAATTTCTTTCTTTTTATTGTCTTCTATCTTTTCTTCTTTCACTTTTTCTCATCCTTTGTCTACTATTTTATATTATCTATAAAGTTTTCTATCATTTCTAACATTTTTTTGTTATTTTCTATATATGGTTTCGGTTCAAAATCTTGCACTTTTTTAATTGCTTCTTCCAATTCTTCTACATCTTGTAGTCCAATAATATTTCCACCTTTATTAAACTTTTCTACAATTTCTGTTTGATGATTATTTACATGTTCTCCATATTGATGTAATCTTGGCACTGCAATTACTTTCTTTCCTTTTTCAAGTGAAGTAATGATAGATCCTACTCCTCCATGTGTGATAATAAAATTTGCTTTTTGCTCAAATGTATCTAATTCTTCTCTTGACATAAAATCTATCATCTTCATTTTTTCAGATTTGGGCTGATACTGAGTATATCCAGCCTGCACAATAACTTCTTCTTTAATTATATTTTTACCAATTAGTCTATCAATTTCTTCTAATAATCTTTGAAATGGATTATTCTGTGTTCCTAACATTACAAATATCATTAATAAATCGAACCTCCATAAACTGCTTTTGGATATATTTTTAGCATTTCTTCCCATTGCACTATAAATAAATCTGCAATCGGATATAATAATCTTCCTGTTGCTGTTTTTTTATTGGTATTCGCAAAGGTTTCTATATAAATAATTTTACTTCCAAATATTTTTCCTAATATACATATTGGTCCTGCTGTATGTGTCCCTGTTGTTACGATTACCTTTGGTCTTAATTTAAAATAGTAATATACTGTTTTGATGCATAAGTACAAATATTTAAATATATATGTAAATAACTTTGCCCTTGTTCCATAAGGTAAAAAATCTATTTTGTCACCATATGTTTCTTTTAAATGGTCATTCACTTTATCTTTTTCTGTTATAATATGATAATCATATTTTTCAAATAAAGGAGCAAGCTGCAATAATTCTGTCAAATGCCCTCCTGTACTTGATATAAATAATACTTTTTTCTTCATTTATTAACACCTTTTCAATCTTTATATTTCTTGTATATTATATCTTTTTTTCAAGTATCTGTCTAGTAAAATAAAGAAAAAGACTTAGATATCAGATTCTTCATCTAATATTTAAGTCTCTTTTTCTTATCCAAATATTCCTCTCTTTTTAATTGGTGGTTGTTCATTCATGGTTTTCGCCAATTGAACTAACAATTCTCTTTGCTCTTTTGAAAGTTTTTTTGGTGTTTGAACATTTACTGTAAATATAAAATCACCAACTTGATTTGATGTTACAGCTTTAAATCCTTTACCTCTTATGACAAATTTTGTTCCTGTTTGTGTTGCTTCTGGTATTTTATATTTTTCTTTACTTCCATCCACCAATGGTATTTCTAGTTCCGCACCTAGAGATGCTTGTGTAATGGTAATTGGTATATCACAATATACATTATTACCTTTTCTTGAATATATACTATGTTTCTTTAATTTAACGGTTATATATAAATCACCTTTAGGACCACCTTTTTCTCCTGGCTCTCCTTCACCTCTTAAGACAACTGTTTGACCATCATCAATACCTGCTGGTATTTTTACTTTTATTTTTGGTTGTTTTCTGACGGTTCCTTTTCCTCTACAGTTTTCACAAGGTTCTTTTATAACTTCACCTGTTCCATGACAATTGGTGCAAGTTCTTGTCGTTTGCATTTGTCCCAAAATAGTATTTTGCACTTGTCTAATTTGTCCTGTACCATTACAGGTTGGACATTTCGTAACAGACGTTCCAGGTTTTGCACCAGTTCCATGACATACAGTACATTCTTCATTTCTTGTAATTGTGATTTCTTTCTCTACTCCTAGAAAGGCCTGTTCAAAAGTAATATCCGTATGAAGGTTTAAGTCTGCACCTTTTCTTGGTCCATTTTGTTTTCTGCTACTACTTCTGCCACCACCAAAACCTCCTCCAAAGAATGAAGAAAATATATCTCCTAAATCTCCAAAATCTCCAAATCCATCAAATCCAGAAGATGTATATGAATAATATCCATTTTGTCCTCCAAATGGTCCTCCTGCACCATTAAATCCTTGTGGTCCATCTGGTCCAAATTGATCATACATTCTTCTTTTCTGTGGATCTGATAAAGTTTCATAAGCTTCATTGACTTCTTTAAATTTAGCTTCTGCTTCTGCTTTATTATCTGGATTGGCATCTGGATGATATTTTTTTGCTAGTTTTCTATATGCTTTTTTTAATTCGTCATCTGTTGCATTTTTATTAACTCCTAACACCTCATAATAATCTCTTTTTCCTGCCATTCTTTCACTCTTCTCCTCTTTCTAATTTTGTCCAATTGGGGACGTTTCTTTTTGGGACATTTGGGGACAAAATGTTTCTTTTTGGGACATTTGGGGACAAAATGTCCCAAAAAGAAACGTCCCCAATTGGACAAAAAGGGAAATTTGAGTCCGTCCCCAAAATCCCTTTTTATTCATTCTATAGGGTCCGATTGGACCTGGTCCCAATGGACCCTATTTGTTGTCATCTTCTACTTTGTAGTCTGCATCATACACATTTCCATCATTTCCTTGTGCATTATCAGTGTTTTCTGCTCCAGCTTGTGCATCATTTGCAGCATTTGGGCCTGCTCCTTGAGCACCATTTGGATTTGCAGTTTTATACAATTGCTCTGACATATCATAGAATACTTTTGTTAATTTTTCTGTTGCTTCTTTAATCTTTTCTGTATCATTTGATTCTAATGCTTTTCTTGTATTATCAATTTCTGTTTGTACTTTTGCTCTTTCTTCTCCACTGATTTTATCTCCTAAATCGTTTAATGTTTTTTCACTATTATATACTAAGCTTTCAGCATTATTTTTTACTTCAATTTCTTCTTTCTTTTTCTTGTCTTCTGCAGCATGAGCTTCTGCATCTTTTACTGCTTTGTCAATATCTTCATCTGTTAGATTTGTTGAAGCTGTGATAGATACATTTTGGCTATTTCCTGTTGCCATATCTTTTGCAGATACATGAACAATACCATTAGCATCAATATCAAATGTTACTTCAATTTGTGGTACTCCTCTTGGTGCTGCTGGAATTCCTGTTAATTGGAATCTTCCTAATGTTTTGTTATATGCTGCCATTTCTCTTTCACCTTGTAATACGTGAACTTCAACTGATGTTTGACCATCTGCTGCTGTTGAGAAGATTTGAGATTTTTTAGTTGGTATAGTTGTATTTCTTTCAATTAATTTTGTAAATACACCACCATATGTTTCAATACCTAATGATAATGGTGTTACATCTAACAATACTAAGTCTTTTACATCTCCTGATAATACACCACCTTGAATTGCTGCACCAATTGCAACACATTCATCTGGGTTAATTCCTTTATCTGGTTCTTTTCCTGTAATTCTTTTTACAACTTCTTGTACAGCTGGTACTCTTGTAGAACCACCAACTAATAATACTTTATGAATATCATTTGATGTAATTCCTGCATCTTTTAATGCTTGATTTACAGGTCCTGCAGTTGCTTCTACTAAATCATGAATTAATTCTTCAAATTTTGCTCTTGTTAAGTTTACATCTAAATGTTTTGGTCCTGTACTATCTGCTGTAATGAATGGTAAGTTGATTTGTGTTTGTTGAACACCAGATAATTCTATTTTTGCTTTTTCTGCTGCTTCTTTTAATCTTTGCATTGCCATTTTATCTTGTTTTAAATCAATTCCATTTGATTTTTTGAATTCATCAACTAAGTAATCGATAATTGCATTATCAAAGTCGTCTCCACCTAAATGTGTATTACCACTTGTAGATAAAACTTCAAATACACCATCACCAATATCTAGGATAGATACATCAAATGTTCCTCCACCTAAGTCATAGATTAATATTTTTTGATCTTGTTCTTTATCCATTCCATAAGCAAGTGCTGCTGCTGTTGGCTCATTGATAATTCTTAAAACTTCTAGTCCTGCAATTTTACCTGCATCTTTTGTTGCTTGTCTTTGACTATCATTAAAATATGCTGGTACTGTAATAACTGCTTGTGTTACTTTTTGTCCTAAATAATTTTCTGCATCTGTTTTTAATTTTTGTAAAATCATTGCTGAAATTTCTTGTGGTGTAAAATTATCTCCTTCAATATTTACTTTATCAGCTGTTCCCATTTTTCTTTTGATTGAAATAACAGTGTTTTCTGGATTTGTAACTGCTTGACGTTTTGCTATTTGTCCAACTAGTCTTTCTCCATTCTTAGAAAATGCAACAACTGATGGTGTTGTTCTATTTCCTTCTGCATTTGGTATAACGACTGGTTCTCCTCCTTCCATAACTGCTACACATGAATTTGTTGTTCCTAAGTCAATTCCTATAATTTTTCCCATTTTAATTCCCTTTCCTTTCTTTTGGTTTCTTCGTTTTATCAATGATTTACTTATTTTAACGAAGCCCCTATAATAAATTTATATTTTTAAAATTAATACCTTTCATATCTTGTCATTCTCTTTTAAATCAAGAATGATTTTTCTGTTGTTTTCTATAGTTTCTTTTGTTACTTTTGATTGCCATTCTTCTTTTGTCATTTTTGACAAACTTAAATTAGATAATTCCTTATAACCAATTTCTTCTCCTAGCCATTTCGGCCTTTGGAAAGCATTGGCTATATCTTCACTTGGGAATTCTACTTCTGCTGTCAATAGACCTTCTAGGTATCCATAATATATATCCATTTCTACATTTAAATTGTCTTCAATTGGTATAATGATTCTTGTCTTTTTTATGACATTGCTTATTTTGTTTTCAATTAATTCATTATATTCATCTTCTTGTATAGAATTTTCAATTTCATATATATGAGCTACCTTTTCAAAGTTTTTATCATATTCTATATCTCCCTTTGTTTTAACTGTATAGATACACTCTAAGTAATTTTTCTTTCTATTATGTATTTTTCGAATTCTAATGACTGTGTTTATGTCTCTATAAATAAATGCTTGTTCTATCTCTAATATATCTATTATTTTCAAATCTTTAGGAAGATAATTTACAGCATATTTTCTTTCTATTTCTTGTTTCAAATATTCCACACTCTTTTCCATTTATATATCTCTTACATAACATATGTAAAATACATTGGTAAACTACAAAGTAATATAACTGAAAAAATCGCTACAAATCTAACAAATGTAAATTCTTTATTTGTTTTTTTTACAATACATATAATTGATAAAACCTGTTACTACCAATGCAATGATTGTAAAAATAATTCGTAATATAACATTTAAAATAACTTTTCCTGCTATTTCCATACTAAATTCCTTTCTACATAATTAATTCTACTTGTCCTGTTATATGACTTCCCGCTTGCATTGCTAAAAATCCATAAATGACTAATACCAAAAATATAATCAAATGTGAAGAAAATTTGCATGTTTTATGATTAATTTTCGCATATGTATAATTAATGATAAAGGAAAATAGTAATGATAAAATTATCCAAATCACTTCTATAATCATTTTTTATATTTACTCCTATATTTTAAATAGATGAAAAGTAGTAAAAATGTAAAGATTGCTGCTTTTCATTCATTTATTTCTAAAACAATTAGAAGTGGTCTATTACAAGGCAAACAAGTAAAAATTTTTGAGATAGTACGATTTGTACATCGAAAAAATTTTTATGCAGTTTAACGCCGTAAGATGCCGCTTATAATTGTTTTAGTTGGCTACAACAACCATCGAATGGCGTATAACCTTTGTCCCCATCTTATATCCTTTTCTATATTCTTGCACAATTTCTTTCTCACCTTTTGACTCATCTTGTACACTACTTACTGCTTCATGTAATTCTGGATCAAAAGTTTCTCCTACAGTTTTGATTTCTTCTACACCTTTTGCTTTCAATGTATCTTGAAATTGTTTTAATACCAACTCAATTCCTTTTTTATATTCTTCATCTTTGGTTTCTATTTTAGCAGCATTTTCTAAATTATCTAATATAGGAAGCATTACTTCTACAACATCTGACAAAATAGAATTATATAAACTTTCTCTTTCTTTTGCACTTCTCTTTTTAAAGTTTTCAAATTCTGCTAAAATTCTTTTATATCTATCATCTAGTTCGTCATATTCTGACTTTGGTACAATTTCTTGTTCCTTTTTTGCCTTCTTGTTTTCATCTTTTTTTAAGTCATTTTCTAATTCTTCATTTTTCTCTGCCATTTTTTACCACCTTTCTTGAATTTCTAATTTGAAAAAGAATCGTTATAACGCCGCCAAAATGCGATAGCATTTTGTGTGTTATTCAGGAAAGCGTTATATGTAATATTTGGCTAGGCGACCGAGTTTTTAATTTATGAGGCGTACTATTTGTACGTTAATGCTGAGGCTGTTAAAGCTCTGCTTGTTACAGCATCAGTAAGCTTTAGCTATAAATTAAAAATGAAGGTCAACAATGCCAAATGATGATTATTTTTCAAATTTATTCTATTTCTTTTAACTTTTTATTAATATATTTCATAACAGAAATCACTTTTGAATAATCCATTCTTTTAGGACCAATTATACCAATTGTTCCTAAATCTTTCCCGTTAACTTTATGTTTAAATGTCACAACACTAAAATCTTTCAATTCTTCCTTCTGATTTTCTTCTCCGATATATACATGAATATCATCTGCAAATCCAGAGTCTAGCATATCTGTTACCAACTCTTTTGTATCTAACACATTAATAAAGTTTTTCGCTACTTCTAAACTATTAAATTCTGGTAGTTCAAATGATTTGTTAGCGCCTTCAAAGTATATGTTTTCCTCTTCTAATACTTTCTTGATTTGCTCAATAATTGGTTTAATTACATTCACACTATATGTCATTTCATCATATAAATAATCTTCTAATGGTCTGTCTATTGTTTCAATTGGTTGACCTTTTAGTTTTTTATTAAACATATAATTAATGGTTTCAATTTGCTTTTCTGTGACATCTTCATCAAATTTGATTATAGTTTCTTTTACTAATCCACTATCTGTTAAAATAACTGCCATCATCATTCTAGAACCTAATAACACAAATTTAATTTCTTCTATTATTTGACTATTTGCTTTTGGTCCTATAGATACTGTTGTGTAATGTGTAACTTCTGATATCGTATTTGCTGCAATCTTTGTTAAATCTTCAATTTCATTTACTTTTGTCTCTAATTTATCACTAATATATTTAATTTCTTCTAAACTAATATCATCTTCTTTTAACAATTCATCAACATAATATCGATATCCTTTTTCAGAAGGTACTCTGCCACTTGATGTATGGGTTTTATCCAAGTAACCTGCTTTTTCTAAGTCTGCCATTTCGTTTCGAATGGTTGCACTACTACAATCTAATCCATGATTTGTTGTTAATGCATTTGAACTGACTGGCTCTGCTGTATTAATATATTCTTCTACGATTGCTTGTAATACTTTCTTTTTTCTATCATCTAACAATTTTTTCACCTCTTTAGTTTTAATTGTTAGTTTTATGCTGCTATTTTTAGCACTCCTGCTTTTAGTCTGCTAACTTCATATATATTATACCCGATTTTAGCACTTGTCAATACATTTTGCTAAAATATTTTGTGAATTTTGTGTGAACAAAAAATACAGTATAGGAATTCACATCTGTGCGTCGAAATCTTTAATTTCGTTAACGCACGCTTTTCTTATAGCAATATATATATACCTATTCCAATAGCTTGTATAATAAATAAATTTAACATATTTGATGTTAATAAATTATTAGTTGCTTCTATTACTCCTAGCAGATTTTTATCTTTTTCCTCTTTATAATGTTTTTGTGACTCAAAAAATGTGACCAATTCAGGGATACTGGTTATCATTCCTAATAAAATACCTAAAATCCATTCTGCAATTCCAAAGCTTTCTGATAGATTTTCTAAAACACTTCCTAATGCATCTCCTATAAAATACAATAAAATACCTGCTATTAAAATATATCCTACATATATAAATGATTGTTTATTTTTATGTTTTTCTTTTACTTCTTGTTCTTTCTCTCTTTCTTCGATTTTTATATCTTCATAACTTAAGTATCTTTCATGTACTTTTTTAGATATCCAGTAAAAAATAAAATACATAGCAACTAATATAAACACTATTATTATATTTAATGTATTTTCTAATTTTAATAAGATGATTGGAAGGATGATGGTTATAATCACCAATATATTTTGAATGATAATTCCTTTATTTTTAATAACTTTATAATTTTTATTGATGATTAAAGATATACTATATTGAATAAAATTAATGACATTAGAGCTGATAATATTATATACACTTGTTCCCATTAATCCTCTATAGCTGGATACAATTACAGTTAATAATTCAGGTATCGACGTAGCAATTCCTGCAATATTTCCTATCGTTCTGGGTTTTAGTTTTAAATTTTCTGCTAATTTTCTTAAAGCTTTTACTAAAATATATTTTGAAATCATTACAATCAGTATGGAATATATAAAAAATTTTCCTATTTCTATTAACATTTTATCTCTTTTCTCCTTGTTTATTAGCTATTTTCTCCCGTTTTTATTTATTTATAACAAAGCTATTTATTTTTATTTGTACAGAAAAAAACTTGTTTTCTTTGACAATAAAAGAGACAAATGTTCAAAAACATCTGCCTCTTTTATGTTTTACTTAAACTCCGATACTTTTTTCTTGTAATAAACAAAATCTTTAGACATATATTCAGGTCTGATTCTTAGCTTCCTTTCTATAAAAGCTCTTGAAGGTTTATTTTTATGTCTTACACAAAACATCAACTCCTTGTATTTCGTATTTTCTCTGATATGTTTTGCAAACTCATAGATTGCTTCTTTGCAGTATCCTTTTCTTCGCATTTTTGTAGCTATAAAATAAGAAACCTCCATTATCTTTTTAGGCTTTTTCTCTCCAAGAATAATTCCTACAATTCTGTCCTTTTCATCTAGTATTTTAAAAGCATCATAGTCACAAGAGTTGACACATAATTCCATTAAATCTTGTGCTTCCTCTAATTCTTTACAATAAGCTAACCGAAAAAATTTTTCAATGCTTGCCTCTTGAGCTACCTCTAAATATGCATTCGCATCATTTAAATTAAATCTTTTCAACCGTATCATACTTTTCCCCCATTTGGTCTTTATTTTATTTATTATACATTAATTTTATGTATACTGTCAAATATATAATTAGATATCTCAGAAATTCACTTGTTTTTATTGCCATTTATTAAAAAATATTATATAATGGCTTCGTATTGTAAAGGAGCGTGAATTTATGGAAGAAGTTAAAGTAGGACAAGTTTATCGTCATTTTAAAGGAAACTATTACTTTGTCGAAAATGTAGCATATAACTCGGAAACAAAAGAAAAAATGGTTATTTATAAAAATTTATACCCTAGAGATGATGGACGCTCCTTATGGGTTAGACCTGAAAAAATGTTTTTGGAAGAGATTCCAGAAAGAGCAGATAATATTACTGGTCAAAAAACAAGATTTACATTAGTAACAGATTTAGAAATAGATTATACTAAGAAATAAGGGTCCATTGGGACCTGGTCCCGATGGACCCACCCAAAATATCGCAAAAGGAGGATTTTTATGATAGATATTAAATTTTTAAGAGAACATCCTGATGTTGTAAAAGAAAATATTAAGAAAAAGTTTCAAGATCATAAATTAGTAATGGTTGATGAAGTAATTGAATTAGATAAGAAGAATAGAGAAGCTCAACTTGCTGGTGATAATTTAAGGGCTGAAAGAAAAACTTTAAGTTCTCAAATCGGAGAATTGATGAAAGCTGGTAAAAAAGAAGAAGCTGAAAAAATTAAAGCACAGGTTCAAGAAATTAATGAAAAATTAGAAAAAAATGAAAAACTAGAAAATGAATATGCTGAAGAAATTAAAACCAGAATGATGAAAATACCAAACATTATGCATGAATCTGTTCCTATTGGAAAAGATGATTCTGAAAATGTGGAGGTTGAAAAATTTGGTGAACCTATTGTTCCTAATTATGAAATCCCTTTCCATGGTGAAATATTAGAAAACTTAGGTGGTTTAGATTTAGACAGTGCCAGACGTGTTTCTGGTAACGGATTTTACTATCTATTAGGTGATGTTGCAAGACTTCATTCTGCTGTTTTAACTTATGCTAGAGATTTTATGATTAATAAAGGATTTACCTATTGCATTCCACCATTTATGATAAGAAGTGATGTTGTTACTGGTGTTATGAGTTTTGAAGAAATGGATGCTATGATGTATAAAATTGAAGGAGAAGACTTATATCTAATTGGTACTTCTGAACATTCTATGATTGGTAAATTTAAAGACCAAATTTTAAGAAAAGAAGATATGCCATATACAATGACTTCATATTCTCCTTGCTTTAGAAAAGAAAAAGGTGCTCATGGAATAGAAGAACGTGGTATCTATAGAATTCACCAATTCGAAAAACAAGAAATGATTGTTGTTTGTGAACCTGAAGATAGTTGGAATTGGTATGAAAAAATGTGGTCATATACAGTTGAATTTTTTAGAAGCATGAACATTCCTGTAAGAACTTTAGAGTGTTGTAGTGGAGATTTAGCAGATTTAAAAGCAAAATCTTGTGATGTCGAAGCTTGGTCTCCTAGACAACAAAAATATTTTGAAGTGGGAAGTTGTTCAAATTTAACAGATGCACAAGCAAGACGTTTAGGTATTCGAATTAAAGGTGAAAAAGGAAATTATTTTGCACATACTTTAAACAATACAGTTGTTGCTCCACCTCGTATGTTAATTTCTATCATGGAAAATAACTATCAACCAGATGGTAGTGTAATTATTCCAGAAGTATTAAGACCATATATGGGTGGACTTGAAAAAATTGAACCTAAGAAAAGCAAATAATACAAAAACAATATTAAGATAACACTAAGATCATTTTAATAAAAAGTTTTATATTTTATGTTTTTAATTTTATAATATATATACTATAAGAAGCCTAACCTTGTTGTATAGGAAAAATCCACATAGGGTCAAAATAAAAGCTGATTTTTCCTATACAATAAAAAATTAAATAAATATTCTAAAAGGAGAAGAAGAAGAAAATGATGAATAAAAATATAACAATAATTGTTGGCGCTAAATGGGGCGATGAAGGAAAAGGAAAAATAGCTGCAATAGAAGCACAAAATGCAAAATTAGTTATCAGAGCAACTGGTGGAAGTAATGCTGGACATACAGTTATTTACAAAGGACAAAAATTACCATTACACTTAATTCCAGGAGGAATTGCTTATCCTCAAACCACTTGTATTATTGGCCCTGGAGTTGTACTTGATTTAGAAGTATTATTCGAAGAAATTGCATTTTTAAAGAAATGTGGTATTCCAGATATTGAATCAAGATTAAAAATTAGTGGACGTACACATGTTACACTTCCTTATCACAAAGATTTAGATGGCTTATATGAATCTTTAAAGAATAAACCTGTTGGAACAACAAAAAGAGGAATTGGTCCAACTTATGCAGATAAAAGTAATCGTATTGGTATCAGAATGTATGACCTACTTCTTCCAGAAGATGAATTAGTTCATAAAATTGAAGAAGCTACAAAGGTACATAATCAAGTTTTCAAAGCAAACAATATGGAAAACTGTATTGTTGATTGTCAAAAATTAGGTAAACAATATCATGAATATGGAGAAACCTTAAAAAATTATATTACAGATATTGAACCTCTAATTTTCAATAGTATTAAGAATAATGAAAAAATCGTTGTAGAAGGTGCTCAAGCTTTCCGTTTAGACTTAGATCATGGGGATTACCCAATGGTTACAAGTTCACATCCAGTTGTTTCTGGAACACTTTGTGGAGCAGCTTTACCAGCACAAGCTTTAAATGTAGTTATTGGTGTTGATAAAGCATATAACAGTAGAGTTGGTAATGGTCCATTCCCTACTGAGTTACCTGCTTCAATTGATGAAAATGGAAATGTCATAAAAGATGCCACTCCTTTAGAAGGTGATATCATTCGTGATTTAGGTCATGAATATGGCACAACAACTGGTCGTCCTCGTAGATGTGGATGGATGGACTGCCCTATTCTTTGTTCTGCTAAATATACATCTGGTATAGATTATTTATGTTTAAATCATTTAGATACTTTAGGAGAAATTGGTAAAAAATTAGGATATGTTAAAGTTTGTACAAGTTATATGTATAAAGGTGAAAAAATTCATCATTATCCTGATGATATCATGGTAACAGGTGAAATTCCTGAGCCAGTTTATGAAACTTTGGAAGGTGGCTGGACAATTGATCCTTCTTGTAAAAAATACGAGGATCTTCCAGAACTTGCAAAGAAATTTGTTGAAATTGTAGAAAAAGCTTCTGGTATTCCTGTTAAATATATAGGAACTGGTCCTGCAAGTGATGATTTAATTGTAAGAGAAGATATCTAATTACTGCAAGAGAGCTTATGCTCTCTTGTTTTTTGTGGTAGAACAATAGCGGGCTTTCTTAAACATTTTTTCTGTTCATAACATTTCAAAGCCCGCGTCATTCCTCCGTATAACTTATCTGTAGCTTGCTTTGCTTCGCACAGCTAAGAAATGTTCGGCGCCAAATTTTACGTTAGTAAAATTTGTGTGCAATCGTTAGAGCGAAGCGGCGTTCTTGAATAGAAAAAACTCGATTTTTCCTATTCAAGGACAAATCTCGCGAAACGAGATTTGCTCTATAAAAAACTTTGATTTGCTTGATACACTTTTCCCGTTTGAAAAAAACAAAAAAATATGTTAAAATATGAAAATATAAATACAAATAAGGAGAATTTTAATTATGAATATAAAAAATCCAAAATTTGAAATATCTGCAGTTGGCCCAAAACAATATCCTAATAACCATTTACCTGAAATTGTTTTGGTTGGAAAATCCAATGTCGGAAAATCTAGCTTTATTAATACGATGATAAACAGAAAAAAATTGGCTAGAACCAGTAGTGAGCCTCGGAAAAACTCGTCAAATCAATTTTTATAATATGGACAATCTCTTCTATTTTGTAGACTTACCTGGCTATGGATACAGCAAAATGTCTAAAAAAGAACAAGAACAAGTAGGAAAATTTATAGAACAATATCTATTTCATAGAAAAGAAATCACATTAATTATCTTTTTAATAGATATCCGTCATTCCCCTACTTCTAATGATAAACTTATGTATAACTATATTATTTCTTCTGGATTACCTTGTTTAATCCTTGCTAATAAAGCAGACAAAATTGCAATTACAAAAGTAGATGATACTGTAAAAGTATTGCAAAAAGAATTAAACCCTATTGGAGATATCCCTACTTTACCTTTTTCTTCTGAAAGGAAAATTTATAAAGATGATGTTTGGAATTTTATAGACCAACATTTAGAAATGTAAACATTATATTCCACAAAAAATAGGTATCTAGATTTTAGATACCTATTCATTCTTTTAGTAACAACTTTTACATTTCATTTCTTTTTTCTAATTTTGTTATGACTTTTAAAGCTTTTTCTCTTGGAATGGTTACCACATGTCCACAGCCTTTACACTTTAGCTTGAAATCTACTCCTATTCTTGTGATTTCCCACAATTTGCTTCCGCAAGGGTGTACTTTTTTTGTTCTTACAATATCCCCTATTTTATACTCCATTTTTATCTCCTTCTTTTATCACATGTCCAAACAAAAACGTCCCAAATTGTCCAATTGAAAACATATCCAACTGGTTTAAAATTTCTTTTTCGTTATATTACTTGTTACTAAAAAGGGAAAAATGAGTGCGTCCCCGAAATCCCTTTTTATTTCTTTGCTACTGCAAATCTTTTTTCTATACTTTCTTTTCCTAATACTTGCATAATTTCGTACATGTCTGGAGTATTTGTTCTTCCTGTTAATGCTACTCTTAGTACTGTGCTAACATCTCCTACATGTGCTTTATAGGCATCTGGATTTGCTTTATATTCTTTTACTTCTTTTGCATATCCTAGTTCTCCTGCAAGTTCTTTTATCTTATCAAACCATTGTTGTTTATCATCATTTTCATCATAGTATTTTTCCATATACAAATTCAATACTTTATCAACATCTTCTTTTTCATTAATAACTTGATATGGATATTCTTGTTCTTTTGCTAAAAATTTGTCATCATACATATATTCTATGTTCTCTTTTACATCTGACCATTTTGCAATATCTTTTCTAGGCTTTTTGTTTCCTCTTTCAATTCCAAATATTTTTAAAGCATATTCTTTATCTTGTAACATCTCCTCTAATTCTTTGTCATATGTTTTTGCCCAGTTAAATGCATTTTCATATACTTCTTCTGCGGTAAATTTAGAGATAACTGTTTTTCCTACATCTAACAATTTTACCATATCAAATAAAGCACCACTCACACTCATTTTGTTTAATTGTAATTCAAATTCATCAATGGATTTATCTTTATTTGCTCTTCTCCAATTTTCAAAATTAGAATTGGCAATATTTAATAAATATTCGTTAACTGCTTCTTTAGGAATTCCCATTTCATCATAATATGATACTGCTGCTTCTGGGTCTTTTCTTTTACTTAATTTTCTCTTATTTCCATTATCATTTTTCATGATTGGTGCAATATGTGCATATTTAGGTGGTTTAAATCCTAATTCATGGAATAATTGCAAATGTAATGGAACTGATGATAACCATTCATCTCCTCTGATAACATGTGTTGTTCTCATCAAATGATCATCAACAGCATGTGCAAAGTGATATGTTGGCAATCCATCTGCTTTTATGATAACAATATCTTGGTCATTTTCTGGAAAATCTACATTTCCTTTTATTACATCATGATGTTTTATTTTTCTATCTTCACGTCCAGGTGACTTAAAACGAACAATGTACTTTTCACCGTTGTTTATCTTTTCAATAGCCTCTTCTACAGTTATATTTCTACATTTTGCCCAAACACCATAATATCCTGGTCTAATTTTGGCATTTTCTTGTTTTTCTCTCATTTCTTCTAGTTCTTCTGGTGTACAGAAACAAGGATATGCTTTTCCTCGTTCAATTAGGTATTTCGCATAACTTTGATATATTTCTTTTCTCATAGATTGTCTATATGGTCCATAATTTCCTTTTCCTTCTGTTTCTGAAATCATTCCTTCATTAGGCTCTATTCCAAATCTATCTAAAGATTGTACAATATCTGTTATTCCATTTTCTACTTCTCTTTTTTGGTCTGTATCTTCTATTCTTAATAAAAATACACCTTCTGTTTGATTGGCTAATTTTTTAGCAATCAAAGATTGATATAGTCCTCCTATATGTACAAATCCTGTTGGACTTGGCGCAAATCTTGTTACGATAGCTCCTTCTTTTAAATTTCTTTCTGGATATTTTTCCTCATAATATGTGATATCCTTTGCTTCTGGAAATATTGCATTTGCTAAATCTTTATAATCCATTTTATCTTTCCTCTCCTTCTATTTCTCTTATATTTTTAGATTTATTAGAACTAACTTTTTGTATGTCTTTTTCTCTTTCTTGATTTATTTCTGTTATTAGTTGCATTAATTCATCAAATGTAAATTTTTCTCTTTCTCCTTTTTGCAAATTACTTTTTATTATTGTTTTCAATTCATTTAATGATTTATCTTGATTTTCGCGAATGATTTTCTTCTTTTCTTCCTTTGTCATAGTTCTTTACCTTTCTTCTATATCTTCTTTATGCCAAACATTATACTACATTCTCAAGCATTTCACAAGCCTTTTTCTTGAGTTTATGCGTGTTTTCCTGGAATTTTTGTTACAGTTTAGCATTAAGTTGATCTTTATTAAGGCTGAACTGTAACAAATTTTAAAAACTAATCTTTTTGAGCCTTTGATTGTGAACGCATTTTATTTAATACTTTAATTGCCTTAAACATTTTAGTATTTCTAAAGTTTTTAATAGCATCTGGTATACGAGATAGATATGCACCTAAAATGATGCATAACACACATAAAATTATTTCAACCCCTGTCATTCCTTGTGGTAAAAGCACAAATATAGAACCAATGGTAAAACCGATAATACTGTAAAAAGTTTTCGCATAATATTTTTCTAATAATTTTTTAGTTAATTTCATTACAATGATACTTCCTAATAATAGTCCAATCCCAAGAGGAATTAATATTGGTAAATATAAATTAGCAACTGATTGTAAAT
Source organism: uncultured Clostridia bacterium (assembly GCA_904387305.1). Taxonomy (GTDB): domain Bacteria; phylum Bacillota; class Clostridia; order TANB77; family CAG-508; genus CAG-269. Next base: position 88,186 of record CAJFLB010000001.1, on the reverse strand, counting down.
ATACAGAATATACACCTAACAGCATTAAAATAATGGTACTACTAACACCTGGCACAACAATTCCTATAGACATAATAGCTCCACACATAACCAAATACATAATACTCATATTCTCTGCATCATTAACTATATGCATCCTATTTTCCAACACGACTGTTATGATTCCTATTGCCAATGCAATTAACAAATATATGACATTTTGTGGTTTAAATGTTTCCTTTTCATTTACCTCTTTTATTAAAGAAGGTATTGTTCCGATGATTAACCCTATAAATATAGATTTGGTTTGTATAGGAAATTCATATAACAAATAATTTAACATGTTGCTAAATAATAAAACACCTATTCCAACACCTAAAGCAATAGGCAATAAAAACTTTATATTCTGTTTGATATTTTTAAAAAAGTTTAAAATAGCATCTAACAATTTTTCATAAATACCAAAAATCACACATAACACACCACTACTAACACCTGGTACGATTGCTCCTGCTCCAATAAAAATACCTTTTACTATATTTAAAAATCCATTCATAAATACACTCCCTTCTGAAAACTAAAAAGGGATTTTGGGGACGGACTCATTTTTCCCTTTTTGTTATTTCGAAGAAACTTCTTCCTTAATTAGATATATGCTTAAATCTACCACAAAAACACCCTTACCTTATTTTATGAATTTCTTTTTTAGTCCATTCATTTAAAATAATGCTTATTCCCATTTTCTAATATTCGTCATTTCTATTATTTTCAAATCTCTCATTGGTTATACAAGTATTTTTAAGTAACTTGATTTTTAGCAATAATATTACAATTTACAGTCATAAATATTTGCTTAAGTAATCATTTATATTTTTGAAATTTCTCAAAAGTAGTATATTGTTTATCAAAATGCTCTGATACCAAACTATCAATTCTTTCTTCTTCTGTTTCTTCTAATCCTTTTATTAACTCTTCATATGCTTCATCACTTAAAATTAGGGTCCATTGGGACCTGGTCCCAATGGACCCTAATTATTTTATGATGGTCATGCACTTTTATTTTTCTCGTACATATAATTTGTTATGCAAGTTTCTCAATGTAGATTTACATCTAATTTATCATTTATACATTATTTTATATGTATTTGGAGGTGCCTATATGTTTTCTGCACTTTGTATGTCTGGTATTTTAGGATTTATTGAATTTCTAAAATCATCTGTATTTTTAGTAGGATATATATCTAGTAATAATATATTTCCAGAACCTTTAACATCTGAAGAAGAAAAAATGTATTTAGCACAAATGAAAAATGGTGATGAGGAAGCACGAAACATTTTAATCGAAAGAAATCTAAGATTAGTTGCCCATATAACAAAAAAATATTCAACGACAAATGTTGAACAAGATGATTTAATTTCTATTGGTACGATTGGCTTAATAAAAGGAATTAATAGTTTTAATGTTGATAAAGGATCAAAGCTTTCTACATATGTTTCTAGATGTATTGATAATGAAATTTTGATGCATTTAAGAGCAACAAAAAAATTAGGCTCTGAAGTTTATCTAAATGAACCAATTGGAAAAGATAAAGATGATAATGTCATTACTTTACAAGAAATATTAGAAAATGATGAAAGAAATATTGAAGATACAGTAGATATTAAAATGAAAATCAAATTATTATATGAAAAAATGAAGTCTATTTTAAAAGATAGAGAAAAAACAATTTTAGAGCTTCGCTTTGGTCTTGGTGGTCATAAGCCAAAAACGCAACATGAAATTGCAAAAATGATGGGTATTTCCCGTTCCTATGTTTCTAGAATTGAAACAAAAGCAATTGGAAAATTGTCCAAAGAATTTAAAAATTAAATGATCTCTTCCCTTTTTAAGAAATATAATCATCTCCTAACTTGACATAACAATTAAAGATTATAGTTAGATTCCCCTTCTTTTTATATTTGACAATAAAAATCACGGTATTACTTTATCTATTATAATACCGTGATTTTACTATATCTTTTTCATAGTTTTATATTACTTTTTGATATTCTAACAATTTCACATTATTACTCAAAAACTGATCGTTATTGTCAATATTTTTTCCTAAATCTGTAGACAAATACTTTTTATTATCATCTGCAAAAACAGTAACCATCTCTCCTTCTAAATTCTTTTGTGCCAGCACAGCTCCAATAAAATTCGCTCCTGATGAAATTCCAACACCTAATCCTAATTCCTTTGCTAATTTTCTTGCCATATTGATAGCATCATCATCATTGATTAATAATATATCTTTTTCAATTATCCTCGTATTTCTTTTAAATATATCTGGTACAAAATCGTCTCCAATTCCTTCAATTTTATGTTGTCCTAATATTTTACCATTTGACAATATCGGCATTTTTTCCGGTTCTAGTGCATATATCTTTATTTCATTATCTATTTCTTTTAATCGTTTTCCTATTCCCATTAATGTTCCACCTGTTCCTACTCCAGAAACAAATCCACCAATTTTCTTTCCTTCTAATTGCTCTAAAATTTCTTTTCCCGTTGTTTCATAATGTGCTAATATATTATCTTCATTTTCAAATTGATTTGCTAAAAATCCATTTAACTTTTGAGCTAAATTCTTAGCCTCTTCTACACATTTTATAAATCCCCCCTCTTCTTTTGATATTAATGTTATACTGGCACCATATAATTTCATTAATTCAATTCTTTCTTTACTTGCCCAATCTGGCATAAAAATATATACAGGATGTTTATAATATGCTCCTAAGGCTGATAAGGAAATACCTGTATTTCCACTTGTTGCTTCTATAATCGGCATATTGTCTTTTAAGCTTCCTTTTTCTTTTGCATTTTTTATAATATAATATGCTACTCTATCTTTAATACTACCTGTTATATTGAACATTTCCAATTTTGCATATATGTAGTTTTCTTTTCCTTTATACCTGTATTTAATTTTTATCATGGGTGTATTACCTATAACTGTATAATTTTCCACAAACATTTCTCCTTTCTATTATATATACATTTTATGAACTTGATATCTGATGATAGTATTACTTGCTTTTATGTATTATATTCAAGAAAAAAATTATGGACACTGAACTGTAACGTTTATGTCATAAAATGCGTAACTATTTAATACCATAGTTTTTTTATAATGAGTTTATGGATATTTATTTTTCATAAATGACGAATGTGATTGGAGTGCTTGTAATCTTTCTTAATATAAAAGAAATGAGGAAGCGGGAATAGCGAGAGGCTCGTTTCTTTTATAGTTAGAAAGACTAGAGCACGTATTGAGCCGAGGAATTTATGAAAAATAAATATCCATAAACGCATTTAGTATCAAATATCTTTACTACGAAATATTTACTAAAATGCTATTGATTTTTAACAATATAGTTGACATCTTCATTTTTATATATTATAATTGCATATAGCAATCAAACAGTAATATCTGTTTGTGAGCTTCACCACCCTTTAGACCAAAATTTTTTTAATCTAATGGCTTGGTGATACCCCTTTCGGAGGAGGGGTAACGATGTCAGAGCGGGATAACTCTGACATCGTGTAGACAGCGGAAGAGAGAGGGAAAGAACCATACGCAAAGTATGGTTCTTTCTCTTTTATCTATAATTTTATTTCTTGTATATCATTATGTTTTTTTATCTGCTCTCTTATTTATTTTTCTAAAGCATTTACTCTTATTTATTTTTCTCTTCTGATAATCCAATCTTTTTCACATTTGATTGGTAATTTCATCAACACCTTTTTCCCTTTTACACCTGGACTAACAGCTTGTATTTCTTCTTTGATATCATAATCCCATAAGTTATCAATTGTAAATTGCACTGGCTCTAACTTGTATGGAACCAACAATTCCATTTTATCTCCCACTTGAAGTTTGTTTTTTATCTCAATAACAGATTTTTCCTCATCATATTCTACTACTTTTCCACCAAATTCATATTTTTCGTTATATTGTCTTCCACCATATTCTTGTATATCTTTGTTGTTTCTATCATTAAAATAAAAAGTGGTTAATCCTCTTGTTTTTACTTTTTCCAATTCTTTTAAATATTTTGTGTAATCATAATGTTCTGGATCTTTTTCATAGTCATCAATTGCATTTCTATATGCTCCTATCACACTTGCTAAATAGTATTCTGTTTTTAATCTTCCTTCTATTTTTAAACTATCAACACCCATCTCTATGATTTCTGGTATTTCTTTTATTAAACACAAATCTTTTGAAGAAAAAATACTTGTTCCATATTCACTGGTTTCAATTGGCATTAGCTCCCCTGGATTATTTTTTTCTTCAGCATATAAATTATATGACCATCTACAGCTTTGTGCACAATCTCCTAAATTTGCACTTCTACATGACATGAAATCACTTAAGAAACATCTTCCTGAGAATGCAAAACAAATAGCACCATGAATAAAGATTTCAATTTCCATTCCTTCTGGTTTATTTTCCATAATATATTTTAATTGTTTTTTATTCATTTCTCTTGCCATAATCATTCTTTTGGCTCCATTATGATACCAAAATTTTGCTGCGTGAAGACTGACAATGTTGGCTTGTGTACTCACATTAATAGCTACACTTGGTGCATATTGTTTCAATACTTCTATAACGCCTCCATCTGCTGCAATGATTCCATCTGGATTTAGCACTTCTAATTTTTTTGCCATTTCTATAATTTCTTCATATTTTTCATCCCATGCAAAAATATTTAAGGTAACATACACTTTTTTTCCAATGCTATGTGCATATTTAATTGTTTTTTCTAAATCATCATCTTTCATGTCTGCTCTTGTTCTTAAAGATAATGATGAGGTTCCACAATATACCGCATCTGCTCCATATAAAAAAGCAATTTTGGCTTTTTCATAAGAACCTGCTGGTGCTAATAATTCTACTTTTTTCATAGTTATCCTTCCTTACTTTTATTTTTCTACTTTATTCTTTCATGTATATAACTTAATAAATTTTATCATAAAACTCTATTTTTTACAATAATTTCATATATCCTTTTATTTTATGACACTATATGATATAATATTTCTGAGGTGAATTATATGGCTTTTACTATGAAAAAACGAGAAGAATTTTTAGATTCTTTAAAAAATATTAAAGTAAATCAATCTCCTGAAGAGAATTCAATTGAAAATTTTACTCCTAATGGATTATCTGATTTATATAAACTTTTTTTAAGTTTAAAAGATATTTCCCTTAGTACTGCTCAATTTAAATTTCTTACCAATATAATATCTTCTAACTACGATGAAAAAGTTTCTCTTTTATTTCATAATCCAATTACAAATTATGAAATTAGTGCATTATTAGAAATTATGAAACAAGAATATTATGAATTTGTAAAATCTGATAATCCAAAGAACATATCATTAAAAGAACAAAATGAACTAAAAAAAATCATAAATCAACATTATCCTGAACTATTTTTAGACTTTATTGAAACGCCTATTTCTGCGGAAGATTTCTTAAAACAAACAACTTTGATAAAAGATGCTACTACAAATCTTGTTAACCAATATTATCAACAAACTACACCTCATGCACAAAAAAATTCTGATTATTTAGGCAGTGCCATTTATTTAGTTTTTAGAAAATTATATCCAGAACTTTCTACTTCTGTTTATAAAAGAGAAAAAGGTTTTAAAAGTTTTAATGATAATATGCATAAAGAATTAAATAAAAATGTTAAAAATATTATTCCTAATGATGTAAAAACTGGTATCACTCTTTCCGATATGGAAAAACAGATTCTTTCTAATCCAGAAAACCCAAACAATTTCACTGATAAAACCAATGACGATTTTTCTGGTATTACGATTGTTTTAAACCATGTTGATGGTACTATTTATTTTGACGAAAATGATCCAGAAAATATAGACATATTAAAGTTAAAGAAACAAAAGGATGAAAATCTAAGATTTATGCATAGTGTAAAAAAATATTTAAATGAAAATGATATTTTTATGACACAAGAAGAATATTTTCAAGTTTATATTGAATTATTGTATCGTCTACAAAATAGTACTTACCCAGAATGTACTCATGAAATAAAAGAAGGCTCTTATACTTCTAGATTAGAACATGCTATTTCAACTTATAAGAGAAAATTAGAAACAAATTCTTTTGCTACAAATGCCACAGATGAAGAAATAAATGAATTATACTCTCTTACAAATTGCTTAAAAAGAAGACTATACGATAAATTCGAAAATGAAATTTTACGAGTAACTTTTCCTCATGTATTGGCAGATCCATTATTTACAGATGTCTTTAAAGTAAAAGCAAATTTTGTTAAATTTACCAAAAAAGAAAATGGCTTTTGTGCAATCTATTTCGAGTTAGCAGATGAGTTTGGTCGCAAAACCGAAGTCCAACTTCAGTCTATTATGAGGTATAAAGAAACTAAAAATGGACTTTCTACACACAATGATATGCCCTCTAAAAAAATTGATATTAACCAGTTTTTCGAATTGACTAACGATGAGCATAATCCCGAGTTATTTGACCATTATATTTCTTTATTAAGTAGAACTTCAAAAGAACAAGAAGAAGCCTTGTCTCAAAAATTAGAGACCATCAAAAATCAATTGTCTTCTCCTAATATAACACCTGAAGAAAAAAGAAAACTTTCAAATTCTGTTAGAAGACTTCAAATAAAACTTGACGCTATTGAAACTGCTAAGAAAAATATTAAAATCAAAGACGAACTTGTGGAAGAATATGATATGATTAACATAGAAGATACAAAACAAGATGATAATTATGAAATAAAATACATAAACAACAAACCTATAAAAGTATATAATACGAAGACTAATAAACGTATTAGCAAAATTCCTATCGAAAAATATCTTCTTATGTTTTCTGAATATTTATCACCTACTACTATGAAAGTTATTAGTTCTGCACATGCTACTGCTCCTGAAGCTCTTGTTAATAAAAAAGATTTAGTGGAAAGTTTCACAGAAATATTGCGAACAGGAGATGAAATCACTTATCTTTCTGAGCTACTAATTGATAAACTAAAAGAAATATTATCTATCAATGATAAAAATCAAATCTCATTTGAAGAACTAAAAAAATATGTTCAAAACGATTTTTATGCACCAGAAAAGGATTTTTTAGATGATAATAAACATAATGATGACATAGAACTATAATATGTATAAAATGCTGATATCATAAAAATGAATATCAGCATTTTCTTATTGTATAGGAAAAAACAACCTATATTTTAAACTTATGCAAATTTTGCTCTTTTTTATTTAATCCTACTAACAGCTAATCCATCTCCTACTTCTAAGATTTCTGTTTCCAGATTTGGATTTTCACTTACCTCTTTTATGTATTCTCTTAAATTTCTAACCGCTGTTCTTTGTTTATGTTTGTTATAATCGCTCATAACATAGCCTTTATATAAAATATTATCTGCAAATATAATTCCATCTTTGTTAATCATTCTTAAAGCCTCTTTTAAGAAAAATGGATATTTTCCTTTAGCAGCATCAATAAATACGACATCATATTTGTTATTTAACGTTGGTAAAATTTCTACCGCATCCCCTTCATAAATATGAATCTTTTCTTCTACCTCTGCTAATCTAATATTTTTCTTCGCCTCTTCTACTCTATCTGCTTCTCTTTCAATTGTATCAATTTCACCATTTTCTGCTAAAAATTGCGTAAAACATATAGCAGAATATCCCACTGCTGTTCCGATTTCTAATATTCTATTTGGCTTATTTTTATTCAAATACTTTTCAATAACTTCTAATGTTTCATCCATAATAATAGGTATGTGTTCTTCTAATGCTTTTTGTTTTATATTTTCTAATGCTATTGTATTCAATTTTGTTTCCTCCATATACCCAATTTATCATTTAATTTCTGATAAATTGGTATCATTTTAGGTTCATTAGTTACTTCTGTTGCTTTCTCAATATCAATCCATTTTACACCACTATTTTCATCTTCTTTTATTCTAAGTGGTTCATTTTCATCAGCTTCAAATAAATAACAACAATCTAAATGTAAATGGGATGGTATAAATTTTCCTCTTTTTATATGGCAATCTACTGTTACTATTTCTAAGCTATATATGTCTTGTTTTAATACTTTTAAATTTTTTAGTCCTGTTTCTTCTTTTGCCTCTTTTAAAGCAACATGTAACAAATTTTCATCTCCATCACTATGTCCACCTGTCCATGCCCAAGATTGATAAATATTATGATAAATCATTAATACCTTTGTTCTTTGTTTGTTCACAATCCAACTAGAAGCTGTAAAATGACACATTTTATTTTCTCTAGTTAACACATCTTTAAATGTATTTATATATTCTATCATCATTTCTTTATCTACTTGTTCTTGTTCATTAATGGGTCCATTGGGACCTGGTCCCAATGGACCCAAACGGCCCTATTTGTTTCTATTAGCTCTTTCTCTTTCCTTTGTATCTAAGATTTTCTTTCTTAATCTGATTGATTTTGGTGTTACTTCTACTAATTCATCATCTTGAATAAATTCAATGGCTTTTTCTAGTGACATTTGAATTGGTGGTACTAAACGTAATGCATCGTCTGAACCAGAAGCTCTTGTATTTGTTAAATGTTTTTCTTTACATACATTGATTGCTAAATCTTCTCCTCTTGAGTTTAATCCAACAATCATTCCTTCATATACTTCTACACCAGGTCCAATGAATAAATCACCTTTATCTTGTGCATTGTATAATCCGTATGTTACAGATTTTCCATTTTCAAAAGCAACAATGGTTCCTCTAACACGTGCTTGGATATCTCCTTTATATGGTTGGTAAGAATCAAATATATGATTCATGGTTCCTTCACCTTTTGTGTCTGTTAAGAATTCTGTTCTATATCCAATTAATCCTCTTGCTGGAATCTTAAATTCAATTTTTGTATGTCCATCTTCAGCAGGTTCCATATTTACCATTTCTGCTTTTCTTCTTCCCAATTTTTCAATAACATTTCCTACACAGTCATCTGGAACATTCACTACTAAATCTTCAATTGGTTCACATTTTACACCATCAATTTCTTTGAAGATAACTTTTGGACGAGATACTAATAATTCAAATCCTTCTCTTCTCATTGTTTCAATTAATACAGATAAATGTAATTCTCCTCTTCCTGATACTTCAAAAGAATCTGGTGAATCTGTTTCTTTTACTCTTAATGATACATTTCTTTCTAATTCTTTAAACAATCTATCACGAATATGACGAGATGTAATAAATTGTCCTTCTTTTCCTGCAAATGGTCCATTATTAACACTAAATGTCATAGATACAGTTGGTTCATCAATATCCACAAATGGTATTTTTTCTGGATGATTAAAATCACAAATGGTATCTCCAATGTTGATATCTGGTAATCCTGCAAGTTCAATAATATCTCCTGCTTTTCCTTCTTCTACTTCTACTTTATTTAATCCAACATGTGTATATACCTTTGCAATTCTACCTTGTGTAATTTTATCTTCTTTTCCACAGATAGCTACTGGCATTCCAACTTTTATACTTCCTCTTTCTACTCTTCCTACTGCAATTCTTCCAACATAATCATCATAATCAATGTTAGATACTAACATTTGTGCTGGTCCTTCTTCATCACAGTTTGGTGCTTGAATGGTATTTACAATTGTTTCAAATAAGCAATGTAAATCATTTGTTTCTTCATTTAAATCCATTTTGGCAATTCCATTTTTCGCTGAAGCATACACAACTGGGAAATCTAGTTGTTCGTCATTTGCATCTAACTCAATAAATAGTTCGATAACTTGATCAACAACTTTTTCTGGAGTTGCTCCTGGTCTATCTATTTTATTAATAACCACAATTGGTTTTAAACCTAAAGCTAATGATTTTTTCAATACTTCTCTTGTTTGTGGCATTGCTCCTTCAAAAGCGTCAACTAATAAAAGTACTCCATCAACTGTTTTTAGTACTCTTTCTACTTCTCCACCAAAATCTGCGTGTCCTGGTGTATCCACAATATTAATTTTGATATCATGATACATAACAGATGTATTTTTAGAAAGAATTGTAATTCCTCTTTCTTTCTCCAAATCGTTAGAATCCATGATTCTTTCTGCTACTTGTTCATTTTCTCTAAAAACATGGCTTTGTTTTAATAAAGCATCTACTAATGTTGTTTTTCCGTGGTCTACGTGTGCAATAATCGCAATATTTCTAATGTTTTTGTTGTTCATTTTTCTACTCCCTCTCTTTTCTCGTGGTTGTCCATTGGGGGCCATTGGGACCAGGTCTGTTTGGACCCACTTGGGACCAAACAGACCTGGTCCCAATGGCCCCCAATGGCCCTGCCTCACCAATTGGACACCTATTATCATAACTTAAGACGTTTTTCAATGTTTTTCTTGAAAAACGCCTAAATCTCTAAAAATAAGCTTATAAGATTATACACCAATTAGGTGATTTTGTCAAATTTTCTATACCGTTATTCCCATACTTTGTAAAAAGTTTGCACTATGACTTTCATTAATAATTGATTCCATTTCCTTTTCATCAAATATATCAAATCTTGTATTCTTATATTGAACATTTACATCAAGTGCTATTGCATATGGAATATAGCTTTCATATATCGCAATTTCTTCTATAGTTCTTTCTTTTAATAATGTATATTCTTTAATGAAGTTTTTAAATTTCATCCATTTTTTTAATTCATTTTCTCCATATGAACTTAAAAATGCATTTGTGTTTTCAGAGCTTTTCATAAATCAAAATTTGCGTTTTGATTGTCATTTATTAGTGTTCGGATGATGTATAATTGACTTTGGCTGCTAATTTTATTTCTATAATCCTCTCCTTGTAAATAAAAATGAATTTTCGTTTCTCCCTGTTCATTACTTTTTGATATATTAATTATTTTTTGAGCATATAATTCCATAATGTCTGCAATCAAATCTTTATATCTTAATTTTTGATTAAATAAATATCCTACAATAGATGGTGGATATTCTGTAGAAACATCTCTATTTAAATAATTAATATCTTCATAAGTTTCTTTTTGGTATTTTATATTTCTATATTTTTTATAGATAAATAAAAATATACCAAACAAAATTGCTATGTACAAAATGATGAAAATTGGATTAAATATAATAACAGAACCAAATTGCATATATACATATATAATGAGTGCTAAAATCGTTACCACTAATCCTATTGTTTTAATTGTTTTATTTTTACTTTTGCTAAATACTATTGCTATCATAAATAACAGTAATATGACAATATATTTTAGTACATACATGTATTCTCCTAACTAGCAAGTTCTATAATCTTGCTCATGATTTCTTCTGTTACTTTATCTAAAACTTCTTTATCCTTGCTTCCTTTATACTCACTATAATCTAATGGCTCTCCATAAGTAATTGTAATTTTATGATGGTCTTTTGTTCCACCTTTTATACCACAAGGTACAACTTTTGCTCCACTTCTTATGGCAAAAAAGGCAACACCATCTTTTACTTTTTCTCCTTTTTCTAATCCATTTCTAGTTCCTTCTGGGAATAAAGCAATACATTTTCCTTCTTTTAAATCTTTCAATGATTTTTTTATAGCAGATACATCTTTTTCGTCTCTTTTTACTGGTATGGCTTCAAAAGCCCATCCTAAAAATGCTAAGAATTTATTTTTATATAACTCCTCTTTGGCTAAAAATTTCATATCTCTTTTGGCAGTTACCACCATTAGTGGTGGATCTAGATAACTTCTATGGTTCCCACAAAATATTAATGCACCATCTTTAGGGACATTTTCTAATCCTTTTATTTCTGCTTGATAAAAAATCTTAAACCATATATATAAAGCTCCTCTTACAATCCATTTTATAATTTCCTTTAATACTTTTTTCATTTTTTTCTCCTTTTCTTTTATTTTTCATTAATTTATCATATTTGCAATATTAAAATCATCTGCCCCTTTGGTTCAACTTTTTGTCCAAATAAAACATCTCTAATATTATTTTTTATTATTTTCTATTATTTTTACAATTTGATTAACCACTTGCTCAATACTTAAATTAGTAGAATCTACATACATGGCATCTTCTGCTTTTTTGAGTGGTGCAATTTCTCTAGTGGAATCTCTTTTATCTCTATCTTTGATTCCTTTTAGCACTTCTTCATAAGAACTTTCTATTCCCTTTTCTTGATTTTGCAATACTCTTCTTCTTGCTCTTTCCTCTGCTGCTGCATCTAAATAGATTTTTACATCTGCATTTGGAAATACCACCGTTCCAATATCTCTTCCTTCCATGATAACATTTTTTCCTTTTGCAATATTTCTTTGTACTTCTAATAATTTATTTCTTACTACTGGTAATGTAGATACTGGTGAAACCAATCCATTTACATCATTTTCTCTAATTCTGTGTGTTACATCTTCTCCATTTAAAAATATTTTTCCATCAGTATGCATTTCAATATTGATATTATTCAACATTTTTTCTATTTTTTCTTCTTCTTGTATATCAATATGCTCTTGAAGCATATTTAAAGCAACACATCGAAAGGTTGCGCCTGTATCAATATTGACTAATCCTAATTTCTCCCCCACCAATTTGGTTATAGTTCCTTTTCCTGCTCCTGCAGGTCCATCAATTGCCACTATAAAAGACATATGTTTTCCTCTTTTCTTATATTTTTATACTCTTAAATTAATGAAACATTTATGGTTACTGTTCATTTCCAAATGCATAAGTGAAAAATATTTGGAAATGAACTATAACATTTTATGTAACTTATCAGTTCTCTAGTAGCTACTTTATTTGATATTATTAGCAAAATGTGATATAATATATATGGAATTTATTGTCATATACACACATAGAAAGGAGATGTAGCACCCATGAAAATTATAGGTGCTGTCTTTTGTATCCTTGCCATTTCCAGTATTCCTGGATTTGGTGAATTACCAATTGTAACCAAGTTCATACTCTGGATCATGTTCGGAGGATTCGGAGCTTGGTTGGGTCGAATGCTAAAAGATTTTGTCGACCTAGATTAATACCTAATCCAGTATCAAGGCATAAGTGCCTAAAGATACTGGATTGTTTCTTTCTTTATAAAACGAATTCTATTCTTGTTTTTCTGGCACATATATATTTTTAGCTACTACCTCTAGTTCTACAACATTCATAGCTGTTAATTTCTCAATTTCTTTTCTTGCTCTATCTTTAAAATCTTTAATTCCATTGATTACATTATATCCATACATAACAGTAACTTCTACATAGATTTTAGCACCCTCACCATAATTTTCTACTCTTGTTCTTGAAATTTTATATATTGCTGGTGTTTTAACAGCAATGTATTCTAATATTTGTCTAAACACTAAATCTGATATGGTAAATTTCCCAAGATAACTAAAAGTAGGTCTTATAATAGACTTTTCTGATATATATGGTTTTTGCCCCTTTCCTTTTGATTTAAAAATTTGTAATGGGTCTAATAAATACCCAGAAAAGTCTTTTTTTATTTGAAAAGTTGGTACTGGAATAACATGTTTTCCTTCTGTTACACGAATTCTTCTTGCTGTTTCCATTTCTTGCTTTGTAGCTACATCTGTTATATAGATATATTCACTAATTTCAGGTAATCCTAAATTGGCCGCAATTTTTTGTACCATACCATCAGAGGTCCCTAATATTAAGATACTTTGTGGTCTTTCTTTTTTTAGTGCCTTTACCACTTTGTCTCTTTCTTCTTTTTCATAGAATAATGCATGTTTAACTGTTCCCACTTTGGTAGGTGCTTTTTTTGCTGATTCTCCTGCCAATACTTCATTATCTTTAATTAATAATCCATCATCTATAATATAGTTTATGTTTCTTTCGCTTGCTACCATTTGCGCACGGTAACTTTTCCCCGTTCCTGATGGTCCAACAAATGCATATACTTTTATTTTATTCCCAAATAGTTCTTCTAATATCATATTGATTTGTTGTTCGCTTTATGCTACACAACTTACTCCTTTCTTTAATTTGAATAACTTTCATAATTTAGATTTGGATAACTAAATATTTTTCCACCTTCTGTAAATTGACCACTTGGGCTATGATCTTGGTCAATGACTTCTCTTCCTACTAAGAAATACTTATATCTGGATTCTTCACTTGCAGTTCCTCCTCCTATGACAACTGGGTCATCCCAAGTACTATCTACTGCATACCAATTTCCATTTAATTGGACATAGTTCCAAGCATGATTTTCTGTTTCTCCTTGTGAGTTTGTTGCTGTTCCAATTACCATTACACAAGGTATATCTAATTCATCTAATAAATATTTAAAAGCTCTTGCATATCCTTCACATACACATTCTCTATTTACCAATGCTCCATAAATATTATAAATATTTTGTTTTGATAAACTACTATCATAACTAATATTATCTACTAAATAGTCATGTACCAATTTAACATCTTCATAGGTATTTCCTGTTTTATTTTGCAAAATTTGATTTTTTACTTGCTCAATTTGCATGATTGCTTGATCTACTGCTTGTTTAGAATTAAATTCCTCTGTTAAATAATTGGCTTCATTTCCAGAATTGATATATACATTATATGTTGAAACGCCTCCTCTAGTGGTGGTTTCTATATTTAGATACATTTTTTTTGGACTTAAATAAAAAATTTCTGGATTGTCATATGTATAGGCTTCTATTGCAGATTGATAATATTCTCCTAATTTTTCTTGCCCATTGCTTTGAGATAATATATCCGAAAAACTCGTTCCTAACTCAATCTGGTAGGTTCCTGTTTTCAGTTGTTCTTTATTACTTTCAAATGCTCTATATATAATTCTTGATTTTTCATCTAATTGATTATAAAAATATTTATCTACTTGTACATTTGAATAATCTGTATTTGTACTGTTATTATTTTTTTCTATTGAACTAATCGGATTTTCAACAATTTCTGGTACTTCTATATCATCCTCTACTGTTTTTTCATCACTTGCTACAGTTGAAACATTTCCTGGATTTTCTATAAATGCTAATGCTTTTTCTTCTCCTGAAAATTCTTGAATTGCAATAATAGAAAAAACAATGATAACTGCAAAAATACCTATAATCAGTAAAAATAATATCACTGAAGTGATTTTATCGATTATTTCTTCTTTCATATTATTGTTTTCCTTTCATAACACTATGCTTTTATTATATCATTTTTATTATATAAAAACTAGTATAAATTTAAAAAATTTAGCAATACTAAAATAAAATGACAATTATTTCTAATAAGTTGAACTAATAAAAAATATATTGTTATGAATTAGGAGATTTCATTATGAATTTAAAAGATTTATTTTCTTCACTTTTTACTTATACACCTAATAATAAAGAAACTTATAATTTTAATTTAGTAGAAGATTTAAATACCAAAGTATATCCAGATAGTACATTAGGAAAAGAAGGAAACGAAAAAACAAAAATTTTTCCTAATATTGCTGCCAATACAAATTATTTGAAAACCAAATATAATTTATTAATTAATTCTGATATTATTTTTCGTAATTTTATCTTAAACTCTAGAGGAAAGCAATACAATGCTCTTCTTATTTTTATTGATGGAATGATTAATACAAAAATTATGAATGAATTTATTTTAGAACCACTTATGATGAGAAACCGAAATAATTTGTATGATAGTTCCCAAAATAGAGTAATTTCTGAATCAGTTTCCAATAATATTACCGTTCGAAAAATCAAAAAATTTAATTTACCAAATTATATTTCTAGCTGTCTTGTTCCTCAAAATGCAATCAAACAGGTTTCTACTTTTGAAGAAGCCATCTCAGGTATTAATTCTGGAAATTGTGCCTTATTTGTAGATACTCTAGATATTGCTTTTGATATAGAAGTAAAAGGGTTTAATCAAAGAGGTATCGAAAAACCTAGCAATGAAATTGTTATTAGAGGACCTCATGAATCCTTTGTTGAAAATATTAGGACCAACACCTCTCTTATCAGAAGATTTGTGAATAATGAAAATTTAGTTATTGAAAATATGAATGTTGGAAATATTACTAAAACAAAATGTGGCATTTGTTATGTTTCAGGACTTGCCAATGAAGATTTAATTGCAGAAGTAAAATTTCGAATGAATAATTTAGATGTTGATTCATTACTTTCTGCTGGCCAATTAGAACAATTGATATCCGATTCTAGTCATCTAAATACGCCTCAACTTATTTCTACTGAAAGACCTGATAAAGCTGCCAGCTACTTATTAGATGGTAGAGTGATTATTCTCGTAAATGGCTCTCCTTATGCCCTTATCACACCTGGTATTTTATCTGATTTTTTAAGTTCACCTGATGACAAAAATCAAAAAGCACTTTTTTCTAATTTCACAAAATTGATTAGATTGATTGCTGCTTTTATTACTCTTTTACTACCTGGTCTCTATATTGCCGTTACCAGCTTTCATCAAGAAATTTTACCAACAGAATTACTATTTTCTATTTTAGCATCTCGTGCCAATGTTCCTTTTCCAATTATTTTTGAATTATTGGTGTTAGAGCTATCATTTGAACTAATCCGTGAAGCTGGTTTAAGAGTACCTTCTCCTATTGGACCTACCATTGGAATTGTTGGTGCTTTGGTAATGGGACAAGCTGCTGTTAGTGCCGGAATAGTGAGTCCTATTTTAATCATTGTTGTTGCCATTACTGCAACAGCCTCTTTTGCCATTCCAGATTATGCATTTGGATTTCACTTAAGAGTTTATCGATTTGTCTTTATCTTTTTAGGATATTTATGTGGATTTTTAGGAATTGCACTTGGTCTTTTTGTCTATATGATTGCTATGTGTGACTCTAAGTCTTTTGGTGTTCCTTATACAGTAGGTGCTTCCCCTCTTGAAAAAGTGAAAGGTAGTTCTTACTTCTTACCTCCTATTGAAAAAAGAGAATATCGTTCTGGCTTCTTAAATTCTAAAAAAGAAACAAAACAAGGTCATATTTCTATGAAATGGAAATAGAGGCTATTGGGGCTATTGGGACCAGGTCCGTTTGGACCCAGTTAGGGGCTCTAAATGGGTCCAAACGGACCTGGTCCCAATAGCCCCAATAGCCCCCGAAAGGAGTTTATATGGAAACCTCTAAAATAACTGCTGCTGAAGCAATTAGCATTGTACTTGGAATTTTTGTTGCTTATACTTTAGTTGCTCTTCCAAGAAGTATGCTTGAAACAACAAAAACAGCTACTTTAATTAATCTTATCTATGTTGGTATAATAGCATTACTGATAACCTTTTTAATTTATAAATTACTTATTAAGTTTCCTGGAAGTGATATTGTCGATATTGCAGAATACCTTGGTGGAAAAACATTAAAAACATTTATTGGTATTGTGTTTATCTTTTACTTTTTATTTAGTAGCAGTATTCTTCTTCGAAATTTTTGTGAATGTTTGAAAATTGTATATTATCCTATGACAAGTTTAATCTTTATTCTATTAACATTCATTGTTGTTATTTGTATTACATTGCACCATCGTTTTTCATCAATTGCTAAAGTGAATCTCTTTATCATTCCTTTAGTTATTATTAGTATTATTTTCTTATTTATTGCAAACATGAAAAATTTCTCTTTGGATAATATCTTTCCAATTTTTGGAGATGGCCTATTTAACACTTTTGTTACTGGATTAGGTAATTTAGGTGCTTTTGGTGGTATTACCTTATTATATTTTCTTCCACCTTATTTAAAAGAACCTCAAAAAATGAAAAAAATTTATCTAACCTCTATTATTTTAGGAACCCTCTATTTCTTGTTATGTGTTTCTATTATATTATTCATGTTTATCTCCTTAATGTATACAAACCAAATTATGCCTTTATATTCGGCTGCAAGATATATTGAATTCCGGAAATTTTTTTCAAAGGTTAGAGTCCATCTTCCTTCTTATATGGATTTTACAAATGGTTTGTTACTTAACAATTGTTGCTAAGATTTCTCTTTCCATATTTAAAAAAATCACGAATATTCGTGATGAGAAACCACTTATTTTTGTATTTGGATTATTAATCTTTGCGATAAGTTTACTTCCCAAAAATTATGGTGTTTCAAAATTTATTGAGGATTATATTTATCATTATATGGTAATCATTGTTTCCATTGTTTTAGGAATATCTATTCTAATCCTCGCATATTTCAAAAAAAGAAAGAAAAAGGAGTTGAAAGCAGATGTCCAAAAAACTATTTAAGAAAATCTTTATTGTCATATTAATCATCATGCTTCTTCTGGCTTTTTCTAAATCATATTCCACTTTAAATATTGATAATTTAAGTGTAGTTGTTGCTATGGGAATTGATGTTTCTGATAAAAATCGTTTACAAATAAGTTTTCAATTTACCAATCCTTCTTCTGTTTCCGAATCAGGAACATCAGAGCAAGCTCCTTCCATTATTTATTCTGTAGATGCTTCTTCCATTAGTTCAGGCATTAATTTGATTAATACTTATATAGGAAAATCCGTCAACCTTTCTCATTGTAAAGTCATTACTTTTTCAGAAGAAGTAGCTATTCAAGGAATTTCTGATGAAATTTATACATTAATTAATGATACACAAATCAGACCTTCTACCAATATTGTGATTTCTAAAACTTCTGCTAGATATTATTTAGAACATTCCAAACCATTATTTGAAAACTTAATTACTAAATATTATGAAGTTTTTTCTGCTTCAAGTACTTATACAGGATTTACAGCTAATGCAACCATTGGAGATTTTTTTGATAGTTTAATATGCCATTCTTGTGAGCCATATGGCATATTAGGTGGTGTTACGAATAATTCAACAGAATATACAGGAGCTACCAATTCAGAAAATGATTCTACAACAAAGTCAAATGCTTCTTCTTTGTCTGGTCAATCCACTGCCGAAAATACAGGACTCGCTGTTTTTAAAGATGATGTTTTGGTTGGTGAATTAAATTCCATAGAAACCTTATGTTTTTCCATTATTCGAAATCAAGTAGATGGTTTCTTGATATCTGTTCCAAATCCTAATAAGACTAATTCTTATATTGATTTACATGTTACCCCATTAGTTGTTCCAAAAGTAAAGGTTGATATTTTAAACGGAACTCCATATATTACTGTAGAATGTCGTTTTACAGGAAGAATTTATTCTATGGAAGATGGTTCTGACTATTTAGATAGTAATATGCTAAGTCAAATTTCAAATTCTTGTAATAGCTATTTAGAATCTATTCTAACAGAATATTTATATAAAACATCTAAATCTTTAAGTTCTGATATTAATGGTTTTGGAAAAACTGCTAGGAGTAACTTTTTAACTCTTAAGGATTTTTATGATTACAATTGGAGCGAAAAATACAAAGATAGCTTTTTTAAGGTAACTGTTGATTCTTCAATCCGTTCTTCTTCCTTATTAACAGAAAGCTAAAGGAGGCATGTATGATTAGTTTTTTAGAATTTATCATTTTTATTTTGTTTTGTCTATATGTTTTTAAAGAGGCTCTTAGTTATGGAATTTATGAATATAAAAATGAAAATAAATTTGGTGGTGTGTTTGTCATTGCTTTTTCTGTATTTTCTATTATATTAAGTATTGTCGCTTTATGTATTTCTTAGGGACAATTGGGAACGTTTCCGCTTGGAGATTTGAGGGATTTTGGGGACGGACTCATTTTTCCTTTTTTATCAATATTATAAAAAATAAAAAATATAGAATATAAAGCCATTACACAATTTTGTATAAGCTAAATTTTTATAGAAATTCTACAAGAAAAACATGAGCCTCTCTCATTGTTGCTGTAAATCTTAAGCAAAATGAGCATTCCTCATGTTTTTCTTTAGAATTTCTAATTTCAAATTTAGATACGCAAAATCGTTTCATTTTTTTATATTCTATATTTTTTATTCTAATCAAATTCGAAAAAGGGAAAAATGAGTCCGTCCCCAAAATCCCTCAAATGTCCAAGCGGAAACGTCCCCAATTGTCTCAAATTTATATTTTTTCAAAATCAACTGTTCTCATCAATTTACTTGCATCCTTTACTCTGATATTAATTTTATCTCCTATTTTATAAGTTATTTTTGTATGTTCACCAATTAAGATTTTTCTTTCTTCATCATAGATAAAATATTCATCTCCTAAGTCATCAAATCGGATTAAACCTTCTACTGTATTTTCTAATTCCACAAAAATCCCAAAAGAAGTTACTGAAGAAATAATACCTTCATATTCTTCTCCAATTTTTCCTTCCATATATTCTGCTTTTTTGATGTCTTCACTCTCTCTTTCTACTTTTGTTGCAATATTTTCTCTTTCCGAAGATTGTTTTGCTCTTTCTTCTGCCTGCTTTTTATATTCCTCCACAAAATTATCTTCTACATCATAATTGTCTTCTAAATATTTTGAAATAACTCTATGAATAAATAAATCTGGATATCTTCTAATTGGTGATGTAAAATGGCAATAATATTTGCTAGCAATTCCAAAATGTCCCTCATTAATTGCCTCATATCTTGCTACTTTTAATGTTCTTAATACCAAATTAGAAACCACTTTTTCCTCTTCTTTTCCCTGTACTTCTTCTAAAATTTTTGCAAATTCTTTTGGATATATGTTATCTTTGTTTGCTTTAATTTTCAATCCAAAATTAAACAGAAATTTATTTAATTCTTGCACTTTTTCATAGTCTGGTTTTTCATGTACTCTATAGATAAATGGTGCATCTAGCCAAAAGAATTTTTCTGCAATGGTTTCATTAGCGGTTAGCATAAACTGTTCTATAATCTCATTTGCAAAAGTTGTTTCATATTTTTTTATGCTCGTAACTCTTCCATCAATATCTAATTCAATTTTACTTTCTGGAATGTCTAAATTTAAATATCCTTGCTCTAATCGTTTATTTTTTAATATTTGAGCCAATTCTTCCATTAATATAAATTCAGAAATATATGGTTTATATCGATTGATAACTTCCTCATCTGGATTATTTTGTATCTTTAATTCCATTTTATCATCATTATCTTGTTTATTCGTTCCAATTCTGTCTGCATTGTTTGATAATTCTTGTGCATTTGTATTGACATAGTCTAATATTTTTTGCACATTTGTATATGTCATTCTTTCTGTTACATTAATCACCGCTTTATAGACATCTGAGGAAACAACCTGTCCCTTTTTGTTAATTTCCATACTACAAGATAATGTGAATCTGTCTTCTCCTGCATTTAAACTACATATTCCATTTGACAATTCTCTTGGTAACATAGGAATAACTCTTCCCAACATATATATACTTGTTCCTCTTAATAATGCTTCTTGATCTAATAAACTATTAGGTTTTACATAGTAACTTACATCGGCAATATGCACATCTAATTTATAATTCCCATTTTCTAATTTAGTTACTCTCACAGCATCATCTAAGTCTTTAGCATCTTCTCCATCAATCGTAAAAATAATATCTTTTCTTAAATCTCTTCTTTTTGAAATATCTCTTTCATCAATTTGATTGCCACATTTTTTTGCCTCTTCTACCACTGCTTCTGGAAATGTTGATGGTAAATTATGCTCTTTTATTAAAGATAACATATCAACACCTGCTTCATTCACATTTCCTAATACCTCTATGATTTTTCCTTCCGCTTTTTTTCCTTTTTCGGGGTATTTTATAATTTTTACTAATACTTTGTGATTATTTCTGGCTTTTCCAAAATTCTTTTTAGAAATAAAGATATCTGTTCCAAAATTTTTATCATCTGGTACCACAAATCCAAAATTTTTATTATTTTCAAATCTTCCAACAATGGTATCTTTTTCATGTTTTAAAATCTTTACAACTTTGCCCTCTGCCTTTTTTACTTTATTTTTTTCTTCAATAATCTCAATTAATACTCTGTCTCCATTTAAAGCATTTTTCGAGTTTTCTTTTGCAATATAAATCTCATCTTCTTGATCTTCTATTTTAACAAAACCAAATCCTTTTTGATTCTTTCTATAAATACCATCATAATAAACCTCGTCAACTGGTCTATATTGATTTTTTCTATTTTTTTGGATTTTCATCTCCATCTCAAGCTTTCCTAATATATTTAAAAGCTCATTATATTCATTTTTTGGTACATGCATAATCATGGCAATTTCTTTTGCCTTCATTGGCGCATAATCTTTATCCTTTATTAAATTTAAAACTTTCAGTTCTTGTTCTTCCATTAACATTCCTTTCTTTTTTTGTCCAATTGGGGACGTTTCTGTTTGGGACATTTTTATGTCTACTTAATTTTTTTTTTTGTTTAAGCCATCTATGTTTATGTATACTTGAAGACATTTCTGTTTAAGCCACCTATTTTTATGTAAGTTTATATATTTCTCAAAATTTGATTTTGCCTATTATAAAATATATTTCAATAAAATTTACATAAAAATGTCCCAAACAGAAACGTCCCCAATTGGACATATATAAAATTCAAAAAAAGGGAAAAATGAGTCCGTCCCCAAAATCCCTTTTTTGTTTTATGCCATATATAATATTCCTAATACAATTGTTAATATTGCAAATACAATTGATAATATAACTGTCCATCTTTTTTGTTTTCCTTCTTTTGTTCTGCTTTTATTTTTTTCAAAGAAGTTGTTAGTTGATGAACCTGTAATTGTTGAAGATAATCCTGAATCTTCTTTTGATTGTAATAATGCTAATATGATTAATGCTAATGCTACTACAAAATATATAACAATCAATATCCATTTTGCTATTTCCATGTATTAATTCCTCCTAACGGTTTTTATCTCTCAATTTATACTTTGCTATTTTAACATATTTTTTTATAAAATGCAAATATTTTTCATATAAATAGCAATTAATTTTCATTAATTTTGCTATACTTTACTTTTACATTTCCTTATTAATTTTCATTTATAATTTTGTCAATTGATTGTTCTCTCATTTCTTTTATAACTTTACAACTATTGTTTAATTTTTCTTGATCTTTTTCATTTAATTCTAGATTTAATAATTCTCTTACTCCATTTTTATTGATAATTGCTGGTACACCAATATATATATCATCTTGTCCATATTCATTATTTAAATAGGTAGATACAGTTAGAATAGAATTTTCATCATCTAAAATAGCTCTTACTAATCTATTTAATGCCATACCAATTCCGTAGTATGTAGCTTTTTTCTTTTCAATAATTTCATAAGCTGCATTAACAACTTCTTCATGCATTTTATTTAATTTATCCATTGGATGATGGTTATCTTTCATAACATCTGTGATTCTTTTACATCCTACATAGCAATGTTCCCATGGTACAAATGAAGAATCTCCATGCTCTCCCATGATATAAGCATGTATATTTTTACTTGATATTTTTAAATATTGTCCTACAATATATCTTAGTCTTGCTGTATCCAAAACTGTTCCTGAACCAATAACTTGATTTTTTGGTAATCCAGATACTTTTGCTACAACATATGTCATTAAATCTACTGGGTTACTTGCCACAACTATAATGCCATTAAATCCACTTGCCATAATACTTTTCGTAATATCTTTCATTATTTTTGCGTTTACTTCTGCTAATTCTAGTCTTGTTTGTCCTGGTTTTTGTGCAATACCTGCAGTAATTACAACAACTTGTGCGTCTTTACATTCGTCATAATCTCCTGCTCTAATTATCATTTTTTGTGGTGCATATGGTAATCCATGTGCTAAATCCATTTCTTCACCAATAGTTTTATCTTTATTAATATCTATTAAGATAAGCTCTTGAATTCCTCCTCTGTTTAACATTGAGTATGCCATACTCATCCCCACAAATCCTGTTCCTACTAAAACAACTTTTCCTTTTTTCATACTAACCATTCCTTTCTCATTAATAAAACTCCTACAATAGTATACTACTTTTTTCTTGAAAATTAAAGATTTTTTACACAATTTATTTTACTTTTTCCTATACTTATGATATAATTTAGCAAATAATCAAAGTAAGGAGTGCTATTTATGAGTTCACATTCAAATAATAATACTACTACTTTGGCTGAAAATAAGGTATTAATCCTATATATTTTAAATCTAATTGATGGAGATATTGTTCAAGATGGATTGTTTAAAATTATTTCTTCTATTAATAATTTGAATTATTTTTATTTTAAACAAATCTTAACAGATTTAATTGATTCAAAGCTAGTAGGTGTTTATACAAAAGAAGATGAACAAGTATTAAGAATCACTACTGAAGGGAAAAATGCATACATTCTAACCAAAGATGTTATGCCTGGAATATTAAAATTAAAAGCAGATAGTGTTTTCAAAAAAGAGTTTTCTAACATTGAGGAAGCTTCTTCTGTCATTGCTGAATTTACACCAAAAGATGAAAACAATTACACTGTAACATTAAAAATTATGGAAAATAATGAAACCATTTTTGAAGTAAAAACATATGCTGGCTCAAGAGAAAGAGCTAAAAAAATTGTGGAAAATTGGAAAAAACATGCCAATACGATATATCCAAAAATTTTAAATACATTATTTGAAGGAAAATAAATAAAAGTTTTTTTAAGAGAACTCACAGATAATCATATTCTTATGTGTAGTTCTCTCTTTTTATTCAAAGTCACCTTAAAAATATAGCACTTTAAAAATCCGCATATTTAATATTGTTTTTAAATTTAAAGCAATATTCCCCTTTTTATTGTTTTAAAATCTAATAACTATAGTTCCCTTTTTATTGTTTTAAAGTCTAATAACTATAGCTCCCTTTGTCTTTCTAAACATATTATTTAAGCAAAAATTCGTAAATGAAAAGCTATTCATTTACGAGTTTTTCCTATACAAGAACATTGCTTCGCTCTAAGAATGCACACAAATTTTACTAAAGTAAAATTTGGCACCAAACAATGACGCGGGCTTTAAAATGTTATAAACAAAGAAACTATTAAAAAAGCCCGCTATTGTTTTATTCAGTTATATACTAATTGAATAAACTGCTAATATCTATTTTTACTAATTTCTAGAATATTGTCATTCTAAATCCAATACTCCAATATGTTTGTGTGCTAGTATTATTACTTCTAGCATTTACAGTTAACTCAGAAGAAGCACTGCTCTCATATGATCCACCTCTTATAACACATGGTTGAGAACTTACATTCGAATTTTCCAAAGTCCATTCCCATACATTTCCTGCTAAGTCTAATATATTTTGTTTTCCGAAAGCAGTATTGGCTCCTGTTGATAATAATACAGATCTTGCTGAAGTTTTATCATAAGGTGCTTGTAACCATTGTGAACCATTATTTAATGAATATTGTGCATTTTCATTTACAATATTATATATACTTGGCTGATAATTTCCCCAAGAGGTACTATTATTGATTAATTGTGATTGAATTGCTCCAATTTCGGTTCCTTGCGCTACTGCCTTTGTTTCGATATATTTTTGGACTAAATCCCATTGAATACCAAACATTAAACTTCCTGAATATCCATTTGTACTTACTTTACTTGCCAATGTTTGTGCTTGACTACATGTTATCCAATTAATTGGATATTGATTTGGTTGTGACAACGGAACTAAGTCTTCAATAGATGTATTACTACTTCTCTTTGTATTTGTTCCTGCTTCATATCTTGATACATAGAAGCCTCCATGTTGATAAACACTCTTTAACATTTTTTGTTTTAATTCAGTATATTCACTACTTGATAATCCTGTTGTCTCTTCTGAATAATATGTATCACTTGCAGAAGTTCCATTTCTATATGTTGAAGCATATGTGTGTAAATCATTTTCAATTTTTTGATATTCTTCATCTGTAAAATCTTGTATACTAATACCAGCTGTTGGATATATACTTGCAAGTTTTGGTACTTCTATCCAAACATATTCATTTCCAGCTGAATCTTGAATAACTAATCCTGTTTCTAATGATGTTCCTTCTACTTGTGTAAAATCAGAACTTGGTAAATATGGTCTCGTACCAGGTCCATTTGGTAAGTTTCCTATTCCTCCTATAATTTCATCATTTGCTTGATATGAATCAATACTTAATGTAATATCCATTGCCGAAGTAGCATCTGGATTATCCATAAAATATTTTCCAACGGTATATCCCCACTCTGTATCTAATTCATCATTATCCCCTGGCCATTTAGCAGTCACTTCTAAGTATGCATCATCCTGTGCTGCTACTTGCAGAGAATGTTCGATTTCCAGTGTGAATGGAAATTTTTCCGGATCATTAATGATAAATCCTTTTGATAAGAGCTCACCTGTTTCTGGATCTGATTCTAATATTGGATCTTCAATCATTATATAATTCTCTGTTGTCGGTTGCTCACCTTCTGCTACTAATTCGTATGTAACTCCAACTATTGATATCGCTTGTATTCGATAGCTTAAATCTACTAATGCTTCTCCATTATTTAAAATATCTACTTTTACCACTTGATCTTCCATCTGTGGATATAATGTAGGAAATTCAATTCCAATTGGATTTTCCTTTTTTTCACCATTTATATAATATTCCATATCCCATGCTGCCACATGTATGTTTAAGCTTGGATTTAATATTTTTGTATAGGCAAACCATGCAAATGTTGTCATTATAAGGGTAAAAATAAGTGCTAAAGATTTTCTGAATTTATTCTTTTCATTCGACTTTCTATGTCTACGCAATATATTGCTCATTTGTATATTTTACCCTCCTTTTCTCATTTGTATAATTCCTTTTTGTCCTTTTGGGGACGTTTCTGTTTGGGACATTTTGTCCCTTTAGAGACTTTTCTTTTGGGGACATTTTATAAAATCTACATTTCTTTTTCTATTTTTTCTATTTCTTTTCTTGATAATTTTGTTATTTTTATGATTGTTTCAATTGGCATTTTTTCTTTTAACATTGATTTTGCTATTTCTTTTTTTCCTTCTTCTTTTCCTTCTTTTCTTCCAATATCTTTTCCTGCATCAAATATTGAGTTTTCATCTCTAATTGCCTTCTCTCTCAAAAATGCTATTCTTCTTTCTTCTTCATCGCCAGTTAAGTATTCATATTCTTCCTGTGCCTTTTTAATTTCCTTATTTTTACTCATAGCATTTTTTACCTCCTTCTCATCTATTTGACTGATAAAATCCATCCACATATCCAATTTGGTTTTCATATCTTTTCTTTGCTTCTTAAATTTAGGAATTTGTATAAAATGAATTTCTATTTTATCTGTTAATATTTTATATAAATACTCTCTTCTTAGTTTTGCTATCTCATGATATGGACCTTCTTCAAATTCGTTATAGTCCAATATATTGATTGCGATTACTTTTTTTATTTCTTTATAGTCTGCACCTTTTTGTAAAACATTATAATATAATCCTGACCAATAAAATAAAGTTCTTTCTATCATATTATATCGATTTATAATTTGAATTTCAATATTAACAATTGTATCTTCATCCACTTTCGCTTTTAAATCTAAAATTCCTAATTTATTACTTTCTAACTGTCTTTCTAAATTCGCATCTGCTATTACTTCAATACTTTTTATTTTAATTTGTAAAATTGAATTCAATAAATCTTTTAATATACTTTCATTTCCCTTTTTAGCAAATATTTTCTTAAATATGTAATCATTTGTTACTTTTAATTGTGTCTCTCTATTCAATAAATTTCCTCCTTTATTTTACTAAATTTTTCTTTTTTCTTCAACTCTTTCTTATTATTTTTTGAAATTTTATAAGACTTTATGTTGCATCTCAATAGAAGAACAGTGAACGTGTCAAATCGTTCCAGTTCTAAACAATAGTGGATTTTTAATTGCGTAAAATTTGATATATTGATATAAACATTTCTAATCTTAATATAAAATCTTGACGATAAAATTTGAATAATAAAATCTTACCAACAAAACCTTAATGAAAATTCTTAATCATAAAATTATGATAATAAAATTATGATAATAAAATCTCGCTAATGAAATTTAAAATCATTCTAAATATAATAAAAAACTAATAATAGAATACAAAATTAATTAATAACTAAACAATTTTTATCTATGTATATATAAACACATTCTTCTAATTTTTTCAACAACATATGCACACTTTTCATCGCAAAATTCGACAAAATCGTTTTCTTCTTGATATGTCCCAAAAAGAAACGTCCCAAATGGGACCAAACGGACCTGGTCCCAATGGTCCCAATGGTCCCAAAAAAGAACCATAATTACCAAACTATTTGTTTGATTATTATGGTTCTTCTTATTATATTTATCATCTCATTCTATATTTTCATATTTTTGGGATATTAGCCACCTACACCATCTGTTGCTGAACCTGGTTTGCTTAATCCAACATCAATTGTTAATCCTCCACCTAGTGAAGCATAGTTGATACAGTCAACGTCTTGTCCTTCTAGCCATACATACATTCTCATATGGATATATTTACCTGGTGCAATTGCAAAATCAGTTGTACCATCTTTAACACTCTTTAATTGAATTGGATTGTCTGCTATGATACCTGTATTAGGTGTTTTTACTGTATTTTGTTTTACTAATCCATTAGCTGCTGCTGCTGTGTCCCAATTATATATATCAGCTATTTCTTTTGAAACAGATGTTGCTGTTAAAGCATATGTAGGTACTGGATCATCTGCATCAAATCTACTTGTACCTGATGTTAAACTTGTTCTATCTGTTGATGATAATGTTAATTTATTGTTGTTTTGTACGATGTAATCAACATGTGCTGCATATGTTGTAATTGTTGGACTTGTTCCAACTTGTGCACCACTTGCATTTGGTTCCCAAATAGCTACATCTGTGATTAAACGATCAGCACCAGTAGTCGCTTGTAATATATCTGCTTGACTTGGTGTATTATTAACTAATGTCGTATCCTCTAAATCTGAATCCTCATCAAATATAGCAAATGCTACTCTTAATGTATTTTGTAAACCTGTTGACTCTCTTGATGTTTCATTTAAATTAATTGATGAATTACTTTCAATTCTAAGTAAGTCTTTTGTACTTCCTTCAATTGCTTCTGTTGAAGAAGAGTTTTGTAGGAAGAAGTCAATTGCATAATATCCTGAATCAGCTTCAGCTGCTAATTTTGCAACATTAGTTAATTTTTTTCCTGACTCAACATCTCCTCTATACATATTTAAATCATTTAATCCAATACCTTCTGTGCTTTGTGCTGTTGTAGAAGCTGGTAATAATTCACTTGGTACTAAATTTGTACGTGCTTGATAAGTATAAGTACCACCTGCACCTTGTTTCCAAGGATTTACTAATGATACCATATCATCATCTGTCCATCCATTGTTTGTATTGGTTTGTGCAAAATATGCTGATGCATTATCTGTCAAATCAATTTCGTTTGCCCAGTTTAAAGCATCTAATGAAATTTGTAGACCTTCAGCTACGTTTACTTGTCCTTCTAGTCCACCTAATGTTACGTTTCTCTGTGTAGAGAACCACGCATAGGTTGCTACAATCAATAAGATTGCTGTAAATGCTACTAATAAAATTAATGCATTTAATCTTTTTCTTGAGTTTCTTTGAATGTTTTCTTCTCTCATTTTTTACTCCCTTTCTTTCTTTAAATTTATTTATATAAAAAAACTTATAAACATTTTAGTCTTTTGTGTGATTTGTTCACAAAAGTTTACAACATAACTATCGTTCATCTTGCGGAGTTTCATCTTCTTGTAAAATATGTTCCTCTGTAAGTGTCATATGCATTTTGATTTCTCCACCTATTAAGTCGTCTAAACATTCAGGATCATCTCCCTCTACCCAGACAACAACAGTCCATTTATCAATATCGCCTACTTCGAAATTTTCTGTTAAATCTAACATAACAGTATCTTCATCTTTAAAAGGTGTTGTCTCAGGTTCTGGTTCTCCTGTTTCTCTATTATTTTTTGCATAAACTACTCTTTCGCCATTTTTAAATACCATAACTCTAATTGCTTCATCTACATTTCTTACAACATCATCTATTTTTATGGTTGTCCAATAATTTATAGTGTCTTGTCCCATATTTTCTGCATAAAATGTATATGCTATGTAATTTCTACCATTATGTGAGCCATTTCCTTCATTATCTATATCTTCTGGCAACCAATTTATTGAAATATCTGTAAAAAATTCTATGTCTTTTGATCTTAAAAATGTTCTTGTGTATTTGTTATTTGGGTCCTCATAGATAACTAATCCGCTTTCTCTTCCATATTCACTATCTAGTGTTACTGTAAAATTTTCTCCTTTATAAAATATGGATAATACGATATATACATTAACTAAAAGTAATATAACTAGTACTAAAAATATTTCAAAGGCGATACGTCTTTTGTTTTTTCTTTTTTCCTTTTTTGCCTTCTTTTCTAGTTTTTCACCAAGTGTTGCCTCATCAATTTGTTCTTCAAGTGTCGGTGTTTCTTGTATTTGCGCATTTGTTGTTTCTTCATTTGCCATAATCTCACCCAGTTCCTTTAAAATACTTTTTCAACATTTTACATTAAAATTATACTTAGTCTTTCATTTTTTGTCAACGAAATTGTTATTACATTTTTGTTACATTTTTGTTACATTTTTCCTGTTTTTTTTACCATTTTATTATTTATTTATCAGCCAACGTATTGTATATTTATTTTGAATAAATGACGAATGTGATTGAAATACTTGTAGCCTTTCTTATGATAAATTAAATGAGGAAGCGCGACCAGCGAAAAGCTCGTTTAATTTATCTCTAGAAAGGCTAAAGTATGTATTGAACTGAGGAATTTATTTAAAATAAATATACAATACGTTGGCTATAAACAATACTTTTTATGTATCTTCACTTGGATGAATCATAGAACTTGTTATTTTAACTGTTATTTCAATTGCCTTAGATGGATCATTTTCTTCATTTTGATAATATTCATAAGCACCTTGTCCAAACTTCGTATCTAAAATATCTCTAGCAAGATTTTCATCTTCTGTTCCCTCTCCTTGATACTCCCAACTTGCTTGAAATTTAAAAGTTGCTCCAGCATTTGGTGTTGTTTCATCATCTACATATTCGCCATCCAATCTTGCTCTATCATATGTATAACCGATATCAAAAGGATATTCTGTATCATCTGCAAATATATGTACTGTATTCCCATCGGTTTGCATGATATTATTTTCTTTTAGCTGATCTAATACTTCTTGTCCAAACACTTTTACAGATGTTACTTCATAATTAATGCTTGTACTTGTCGTACTCATATTATATATTCGTACTATATCTTCTCTATTAGGCATACCTGGATATAATTCATCTATTGTAAATGTAACAGTTTCATCTAATACCTCTTTATCATCTACATAATATCGAACATCCCAAGGTGTTATATTGGCTTCCAGTCCACTCATATTAACTGGCTGATTTGAATTAAACCATGCATAGGTATTTATTATTAATATTACAGAAAATATCGAAATCAGTAAAATTCTAGCTGGTAGACTTCGCTTTTTAACTCGTCTAAATTCACGTAATATATTCATAATACCTCCATTCTATCATTTGTTTTTCCCCTTTTTCTTTTGTGAATTATTATTTGTATTCTTTATTGTCTTTTCATAATATTGCCTCATTTTTTCGTTTATGATTTCTTCATGTGTTATCTTTTCACTATCTTCATCATTATTGTTGTCATCTTCTATATATTCTTCATTCTTAGTAGACTCATGCTCTTCTTCCACATCATCATTTTCTTCTTCAAATTCATATTCTTCTGTATCTTCTTCTATTTCCTCTTCTTCAAAATCTTCATCTGATGCATCACTGATATTTTCAATTTGTTTTATTTTACGTTTTTTAGGTTTTTTTGGTTTTTTAGGTGTATTAAATGATATAAATACATTTAATACTAAAATGATAATAATAAAAAATATGGAATATATATTTGTTGCTAAATTATACAATGTTGTCAAAATACCTGCTCTATATTTTACAACACCATATATTTGGTCTTCACTAATTTGAGGATCTTCAATACTATTACTTTGTAAACCTTTTGCATGAAAAATCAAATTTCCATTTTCGCCTGTCTCTATTCCAACAACATTATGCATGATAATTTTTCCTGCATATTCGCCAGTTTTACCCAAATATACAATATCATCCCCTACTTTAATGTCTTTTGGATCTACTTCTTTACTGATAACCACTTCTCCAACTTCATATTCAGGCTCCATACTTCCAGTAATAACTCTAAATATTTTATATCCTCCTATTGATCTATTACTATTGGTTACTCTTTGCAAAACAATTACCACTGTTAAAATTAAAGCCATTATGACAAGAATTTGATATAATATGATCAATATGATTTTTATTATTTTTTTTGCATTACTTTTTTGTCTATTATCCTCTCTCATATTTTAACCCTCTATCTTATAATTATCTCTCAATTTTTTTATTTCGTATTTTTTTCTTTTAATTTTTCGATTATTTATCATATTGTCCCTAAAATTAACTAAAATACATATAATTATTATCAAAATACATATATTGATAAATCCTCTTGCATTTTGTATGTAATTTACTATTTTTCCTATTTTTGGAATAACTAATACAACTTTCCCATATATATTCTGCACATCTACTGGTTCTATATCTTCTACTTCGTTATTATCCCCTTTAGTAATAAATTGTTTCTTTCCTTTTTCTTCTATAATTTCTGATATCCTATGTGAAATAATTCTATCTTCTTGTTTAAATGTAATAATATCTCCTTTTTTTAGTTCTTCCATATTGCAACTTTTTACAAGTGCTAAATCATCTTTATAAAATGTTGGTTCCATACTTTCAGAAATAATGTTAAACATATATATCCCAAAAATATGTGTTCTTTCTTCTATTGCTAAAATGATATTCACTATAAAAAGTATAATTAAAATAATGAGTATCACAAATTTTACTATCTTTTTTTTTCTTTTTTTATGTTTTATTTTGTTAGAAATTTTTTCAACATCATATTCCAATTTTGTTCTCAGCTCCATTATTTCCTTTTGGGTCCATTGGGACCAGGTCCGTTTGGACCCTATTTCTTTACATTCATAATAAATTCTAAATCTTTAATAGCAAATTTACTTTTTTGAATATTATTATAATTGTTTATAATTTTTACTTTTCTGATTAAATCGTCTATGCTATCTTCTTCAAAATTTTCTTTTGAAATTTGCATTCCTAATAATTTATATTTATCTTTTATAATAATTGATAATTCTTTTGTATCACTTATATTTACATGATTTATCACTGTAAAATTAGAAAAATTAACAAATTTTCTTATTTTCTCAGCTTTCTCTCCAATTTCTTTATCTGTAATATCTTCATTATTTTTTATCATTACCTTAGCCATATATCCATAGTAACTACTTGCAAATTTGATAACATCATATAATGATGATGTTTCATCTAAATCTTGAAGTATTTTTTGTTTGATTACTTCTTCATCTAATTGCATATATGTCTTTTTCAAATCTAAAACCAAATTATTTCTTTGTAAAATAGCAATACTATCTTTCTTTTCTTCTACTTTTTTTCTTTCGAAAAATCCTTTATTTGGTTTTTCAATTTTAGAATTTAATTTAAAGATTTCTGATTGTAATTTTTTAATTTCTTCTTTGATTAACTCATATTGTGTTTTCTTTACTTTTTTATCTTTATTGGCTTCAGCATTTTTTAACAATTCTTGTCTTGTTTGCAAAACTTCTTCTACTAAGAATTTATATTCTAAATATTTTGCATATTCTGTTAAATTTGTATTTAATTTATCAATATTCTCATCTATTTCTTTCTTTTCAGTTTCTGATAATTTAGTAACATCTTTGTCTGTTAGTTCTGTATATATTCTCTTATAATTGTCTGCTTTATAATCATTGATATTCAAACTTCCCATAAAAAATTTATCAAGGATATTTTTATTGTCTGTTTCTTCAATTTGATTTTTTTGCTTAATTAACTCTGCTTTTTTCTCTTCTAATTCTTCTGATGTTAAAGAAAGACTTTGTAAAATTTCTTGTGCTTTTTCATTATAAAATCTATCTATGTGATTTTCATATTTATCATAAATGTATCTTATATTTACATATAAGTGTGATACGATTTCTGAACATTGCCAATATACTTTTTCAAAAACATTTTTTACAGCTTCTGAATTAATATCTCCTTCATATGCTTCTTTTAATAGTACTTCCATATATTTTTTTGCATATTCACTAATACAAAAATCTTCAGCTGTTAGCTTGATTCCTACTTTTTCAAATTGTTTTACACTAAAAATAAGTTCTTTGTTTAATCTTTCTAAATTGCTTTTATAGTACCCATTTACATTATATATGACACGATCTAGCCCCATTTTTTCGAATGAAGAACGTGTATCTGTATTTTTTTCAGCCATGTCATATTTTAATATTTCTTGCTCTAATTGAGGAATCTCTTTATTTTCTTCAACGGTTGTCAATTCAGTATATCTAGTTTCTATTTCTTTTTGCAATTTTTCATTTAAAGTTTCATATTTTTCTGTCATCTCAGCTATCGTTTTTAATAATGTTTTGATTGCTTTTATCCCATTTCTTGGTAGTACTGAAATGACTTCTTTATCTGTTGTAATTTGTTTTTCAATATTTTCTACTAACTCTTTCACGAATTTTCCTCCTCTAATTTTTTAACAGTTTCATATTCCCCATTTAAAAACTTCAAAAAACTCTCTACTTGTTTTTGGGCATCTAACAATTCATCATTTTCTAAATTAGTTATTTTTATATTTTTCAATTCCATAAAGTTCACCTCTTTTATATTTATCTTTCTTTTATTAAGTTGTTATTTCTTCTTCTGGTGGTATATATTGTGTAAATGTCATTGTTGCACGATATTTTAGTACAGTATGTAAATCATCTTGAGAAGTATTATTTTCAACTTGATTTGTCGTATCATCATCTGTTGTATTATTATTTGTCGTGTTATCATCATTTGTTGTATTTTGTTTCTCTCCTCTAAATTGTGTATCTGCTTTATTGTCCATAGTACTTCCTTCTCCATCATTCCATCTAAATAAGATTCTGATTTCTCTTTTCTTTTCACCTGCACTATTTACTTCAGTTGTTGGGTCGATAACACCTTTTATTTCTTCTGTCTCTGTTATGGTATGCTCCTCTCCATCAATTACCTCATATCCATAAATTTCAAAATCCTCTAATGGTGTTCCGTTTAGTTGTTCCATAGAAAATTCGTACTCAAATGCAACATCTACCTCTGTATAATCTATTAGCATTTCAAAATATCCAGTTTGTCCAGGGACTAAAATGTTAGGATTTACATTTTCATTTTCTACAATAATAGGTTCCATAACCTCATTTAGTGTTTCTGCCTCATAGATAATTTTATCATTTACCTTAACTAACCATCTTTTGATATTTGTATTATATGTTGTATCTACTTGTTCAAAATATCTTGCATAGGTTCTTTGTATAGAAAAAATGGTAATGATTAAAGAAATTACACATAATACTTCAATAATTCTAACCTTATTTTTTTCTTTCATTTCTTTTCCTTTCCATTTTTTTCAATTTTCATGTCTTATTCTTTTTAAGTTCTTAGTTATTTTTTAATTTTCTTTTTCTATTTTCTTTACTTTTTTACTTCTAAAAATTTTAAAAGCTACATATATTGTTAATGGCAATATTCCACAGAAATAGAAAATATATTTATTATTTAATAACATACAAATAAGTGATAAAATATACATTTTTGTTTGAACAACACCATTTATTTGTTCTTCACTTACAACAGGGTCCTCTAAGTTATTCGCTATACCTTGTGTATGGAAAACTCTTTTACCATCCACTTCTTCAATATCTACCACCCTGTGAGTAACAAGCATTCCATTCATTGCACCTGTTTTTCCTTCATATGTTACATCATCACCAATTTGAATTTTATCTGTGTCTACTTCTTTTACCAATATAACATCACCAATTTGGTATTTCGGAATCATACTTCCAGTTTGTACTCTGAATATTCTAAATCCTAAAAATGATTCTTGGTTATTTGTCACTTTTTGTACTACTATAATAATAGAGATGAATATAATGGCAATCGTTATTATTTTAACAACTATATTCCAAATAAACGAAAGACATCTACTACCAGCTTTTCTTTTCATTTTTACTTCATACGTCTTTTCACTATTTGCTTCTTCATTTTTTATTTTGCTTTCTTTTTTCTCATTTTTAGATTCATTATTTTTTGCTTTACTTTCTTTTTTTTCACTTTTTGTTTTATTGTTTTCTATTTTGCTTCCTTTAGCTTTTGTCTCATCTTTTTTTGTTTCGCTTTCTTTTTTTGCAGTACTTTTTTTAGCTTTGCTCGCACCATTTTTAATTTTCTTTTCTTCTCTTTTGTCTTCCTGTTTTTCCATTTATTTTAACCTCACTTCTTTTGCTTGTATCATATATTTTTCAATTCTTTCTTTAAATCTATCCTCTACTGGTTTTAAAGAAATTAATTTTTTTGTTTTCATCATCAAAATTTTTTCTGAAATTAATTTATTTAACTCTTTTTCTGTCATATCAGGATTTAATTCTATAATTCTTTCTATCATGGCATCTGTTAATTGTTTTGCCAACTTATTATCTTCAACAGCTGATTTTGCTTTTCCTTTTAATGTATTACTATTATCTGTTTTCTTGAAAATAGAATATAGTAAAAATATATCTTCATCTACTAATTCTTTTACAATTCCTTTTTCTTCATACTGACTACTTTCATTGATTGTCTTATCATTTAATTCCATTTGGTCACTTAAATAATTCCATAGTTTTACAGCATATTGAAAATTGACATTTTTCAACAAAACATTTGTCATTTTTAATGGTGCTTTTACATAAGTTGCCTTTTTAGCAACCAAAGTTTGATAAACCTCAGTTTGTTTTAACATTTTTAAAGATCTTTCAATACTTTCTATTCTTTCTGCCGTTTTTTCTGTTTTTGTAATTCCTGTTATTCTTTCAGAATCATATTCCATCTTTACATTAATTTTTTCTTTTCCTAATTTAATTTCTGCTTGATAATCTGCTTTTTGATGATTTTTCCCTTTATATTCTTCATCATCTTGTTTTTTTCTTAAATACATATAATCTTCAATCAGTTTTATTAATGTATATAAAAATCTATTTTCATAAGTTAGAAACGTTTCTTCTTTATAAGCATTTAAAATCTTCTTAGGTGTCACTTCTCCACTTTTTTGATTAAATCTATCTACCAAATTTACATGTTTTGATAAATGTTTTACACTTTCAACAGTTACCTTTTTAATTAATTCTATTTTAATAATTTCTTCTTCTGTTACAATATTTTTAATTTCCTTTGTTAATGCTTTTTCTAAATATGGAACAGTAAATTCAACCATATCCATCCATTCATCATTTTCCACAATACTGCTTCTATCTACATCCATCATTAATTTAGAATCCATTTTGCTAAGAAATTTTGTTGAATTTTCTTTTTCCATATTGGCCAATTTCACAATATTTAAGTCCATTTTTCCCTCCAATGTCCAATTGGGGACGTTTCTGTTTGGGACATTTTTATGTAAAATTCATTACCGTTAATTCCCTATTCATACAGATTTATCACAATTTATCCCCTAATTCGTTAAAATGTATTTCTTAAAATATAATTCCATCTTCTATAATTGTTTAAAATATCATTTGTATAATTTATAATTCTTAATTTTACATAAAAATGTCCCAAACAGAAACGTCCCCAATTGGACATATCCACTAAGACATCTTTTTAAGTCTTAATAAGAATTCTATACATTCGCTCATTTTGCCTTTTCCAAAGTTTTTGTCCAAAAACTCAATATAACCATCAATTTCATCTCTAATTAAAGTTAGGTTTAATCCTTCAAATTTTCTTAATACTTTTTTAGCCATGAAATAGTCTACCGCTTCTGTTTCATCTCCTCCACAAGCTACGTATACTGGTACAAATTTTTTCATATGTTTTACGATACGGTTACCAAATGCAACTCTAAAGTGTTTGATTGTATAATTATCCATGTCTTCTATCTTTTTTAAAGTTGATGGTGATATAGCATAATCTACAATTGCTTTATCAAATAAACCATTTAAGTATGAATAGTTAACGTCAAGAGCATCTACATCATCTGGTTCAAATGCAATACCTTTTTCATTAATATCTATTGGCATTGCTCTATCATATACCTTATCTGTTACCATGAATGTTGAGTCGTCATTGTTGATTGTTCCTATATACCATGCATTTGGTGGAATTTGCAATTTTCCTTTTATCAATTTCTTTGGATCAGTTGGCCATGAACTTTGTACAATCTCAATTTTCCAATCTTTTGTACTATGCATTTCTAGAATTGATAACATTTCTGCAAAATAGTATTCCACACGCGCTAAGTTCATCTCATCTAGGATAACTGTGTAAATTTCATCTGTATATCCTGCTTCATATAAATATGCTAAAAAGTCTGTTTCATTAAATTTTTTGGTGAACTCATTTAAGTACCCAAAAATATCTGTTCTATCTCTCCAAGAAGGTTGTACAGATGCAACACATGATGGGTGTTTTACAAAGTTACCCCATGCAAGAGATATAGATGTTTTACCTGTACCAGAAATACCTTGTAAAATAACAAGTTTTGTTGATGCAATTGCTGATACGAATAATCTTATCATCTTTTCACTATAATATAGTTTTAACTTACTTGCGGCAAAATTTCTAAACATATAACAAAATTCTGGTAATGTAAAATTATTGTGATAATCTTTTTGTTTATATTTTGCAAATTCTTCGTCTAGCATTGTTAATTTAGAGAATCTACTTTGACTATTTGGATCTATTTGTTCTTCATTATTTGCTTCTGATTGTGCAGCAGCAAGTGCAGCTTTATCCATACCTGTACTGATACCATTTGGATTTACACCTAATTCTGGTGACTTCATATTTAGCAATTTTAGTTTTTCATCTACTAATTCTTCTACTTGTCCATTTAAGGTATCGATTTGTTTTAATAATTCTTCTTGATTAATAATCTTTTTTCTCCATTTCATATGTCTTTTCAAGAAAAAGATTATGATTCCAATAATACCTCCTATTACAATCAACATACAAATAATCGCTAAACCTGTTAAAAGCCATTCTGAAACTTTAAAATCATTAGCATAATTTTGGATAATACTCCAATATCCTGGTATATTAAATATATTTACAATCCCATTCCAAAGTCCACCAAAAATCTCTTGAAATCCAGAGAAAAATTGGCTTAAAAATTCGAATAAAAATCTTCCATATGTTTCCATGTTTTCCTTCTCCTGTTTCTTTATTTTAGTATTACATTATTAAGAATTTCTTTATTGCTTTTTATTTCTTTATATAATGATAATTTTTGTGGTACAATAACCATTTTAAACATTTTTAATTTTTCTACATCTTCTATACTTTTTACTGTGTTATCTAATGTAATCGTAAAATTGTAACCTTTTTTTGTATATGCTAAAATACTTTTTTGATTTTTTATATAATCAGAATACATAATATTCAAATGTATTTTATCTTGCAATTCTTGATTTCCTAGAATTGACAATATACTATCTAATTTTTGTTTCTTTTTAAATAGTGTACTTGCAAATTCTGCAATATATTTATCATCAAAATTCCCATTGATAATATCTGAAATGACAACAACACTTAATAATATATATTCTACTTGCAATTTATCTTCTGCAACAATTCCTTCATTATATACTTTCTCTATCGCCGCCTCACTATACTGCATAGGCATTTTCACTTTTTGTTCTAAAGTAACAAAATATACATCATCCTTGACTTTACTATTTTCAAATTGTAAAGCAAATTCATCTGTATCAAATTTGTCTAAAAATACTTCTTTTTCAATCATATCTTTTTTGATTTCTTCATATAATTTTTTTTCTACACTTTGTGAAACTTCTATTTTAAATAATGAATTTGCCGTTTGTATCATTTTACTGATAATTTCTTTTATATTATCAATCGACTTAAAATTTTCTACATTTCTAACATTATCAAAAAATAAAATATATGCAAACAATTCCTTCAAATTGTGAATTTTATTTAATTGTTCTTGCTTTTCATTTAAGTTTTGAGATTCTTCTTCGCATCTTTTCATTAAAATATCTTCTTTATATTCTAATTCTTCTAATATTCTTAAGTAAAAAGCTCTAGCAGGTGTGTCTGTATTTTGAATATTATAATATCTGGCATTAATATATGTTTTTAAATATTCACTTACTAGATTTTCGTCATATTGTTTGTCTAATATTGTTTTTATATATTTTTTTATTTTCTTTTCTGTATATGTTATATATGTATCCATTAAGTTATTCATTTCTACCTCCTGTTGGGTCCATTGGGACCAGGTCCGTTTGGTCCCATTTTGTCCTACTATATGATTTGTTCTGCATTTATATCTAATTTTATATATTCTATCAAATCAGAATATTCTGCATTTGTATCATTCTCTTTTGGAAATGTTACTTTAATAACATAATTATCTGTCAAATCTTCTCCTTCTACCATTTGTGATGGCTCTATTATGATTTCTCTATAATATGTACCATCCTCATCAGTAAATATATTTTGCTGTGTCGTTAAAATTTCTCCGTTCTTTTCTATTGCATATTCTAATGGTAAATTGGTTGTTGTTGTTATTTTTAAATTATACTCTAAATCTGTTTCTGCTCTTTTGGTTATTGTTCCATCTTCATCTGCTTCAAAATTTGATACTGAAAAAGAATAATCAAATGAATTATTTGATGGATATATATCTTTTATAATCATACTTGCTGATTGAAAATCATCATGAAACATCCAGAAAGCAACATCCACATCTTTTTCTGATGTTGCTACTGTTTCATATCTTGATAATGTATTTCTTATAAAAATAATAGCGATTATGATAATTGCTATTAAAAAAAGTATGATGATACTTTTTTTCAATTTCTTCTTATCCAACATCTTTTTTCTCACCTATTTTTTCTTTATATGAAATCATCACTATAAATAATATTATCGTTATAATCATTGGTATAATAACATGCATATCTGTAAATACTTGTTTCCAAACTTGCACATTATTGATAATACACACTGCTTTACCTATCACTTGATCTTTTTTTATTGGCTCATCTTGAATGTTGTTATAGTCTCCTTTTGTAATGATAGTATCTCCCTCTATTTTTTCTATTCTATGTGTAATTAGTACATTATCCTGTTGGTATGTTATAATATCATTTTCCTTTATTTCATCACCTATTTTAATGATTATAATATCACCTACTTCTATTGTTGGTGACATACTTCCAGTTTCTGTACTAAGTATAGAATATCCAAATATATTTACATATTCTTTATTTTGTATGTTTAATTGTATAAATCCCCATATGACAAGAATAGCAATGATACTCAATACAAAAATTATTAGGTCTACAATCACTTTTTTAATAATTTTTAATATTTCTTTATGGTTCATTGCCTATCACTTCTCCCGTATATTGTTTTAAATTAATTTCTAATGGAATGTTTATCTTTGCATTTTCTGTTTGTCCCAATTCTGAATCAGCTTCATTATTTTCTTCTACATTTTCCCATTCAAAATATAATCGAATATGATTTAAATATTTGTCATTTATTGTTGCAATAGGAATAATAGCCTCATGCTCATTGGTTTCATTTGTTGTATATACATCTTCATTTGTAACTTGCTCTGTTTCTCCAGGCTTTTGAAAATAATTTTCTACATTCACTAATTTTAATTTTGCTTCTGTTACTTCATCTAATTTTATATTTAATGTATATAAAATTGATACATCTGTATTTGTCGGATCTATAATAATCTCAAAATATGCTTGTGTCCCTGGAGCCATTTTTTGGCTTTTAACATGTTCAGAATCCACATATGTAAGATTGTCTTCTGTCATGTTAAAAGTCAAATTTTCATCCCCTGAAGATATGTCTGTTTCATTTACTTTAATGGACCATACACCTAATAAACTTTCATAATCTCCCTCTAGTTGATCTTTATATAAAGCATACATGTTAGCTATTTGGAATAAGGTTATAATTAACATTATTAATACTAAAATTCTTAATAATTTTTTCATTTATTTTTCCTCTT
The DNA here is from genome assembly GCA_904387305.1 of uncultured Clostridia bacterium. Classification (GTDB taxonomy): domain Bacteria; phylum Bacillota; class Clostridia; order TANB77; family CAG-508; genus CAG-269. The sequence continues at coordinate 45,871 of CAJFLB010000001.1, read as the reverse complement.
TTGATGATTTTGTGGCTCTTATTTTACTTGTCGCTGTTGCTGTCTTCCTTGTTGTACCTGCTTTTGTTGTACTTGTTCTTGTTGCCGCACTTTTTGTTGTTGAACCTGTTTTTCTTGTTGTACCTGCTTTTTTGGTTGAACTAGTTTTTGAACTTGCACTTGGCTTTGTAGCAGTTTTTGTGCTCGTTTTTTTTGTCGTTCTAGCAGGTTTTGCTTTTACAACTCTTTCCTCTTCTTCTTCCTCTTCATCCTCATCGTCATCTTCATATTCATATTCTTCATCATCTTCAGTCTCAACTTCTATTGCCTGTTTTTTCTTTAGTTTGTTAAGATATTTAATTTCCATAACTAATTCAAATGCTTCTTGTAGGAATAGTAATAATGATACTACTACGATACAGAATAAATATCCCCATCTAGATTCTAATAGACCTAATATGTATCCCCAGCCTTCTATAACAATTGTATCTTCTACTTTTCCAATAAAGTATTCACTTGCATAACGTTCTTCATTATCTACAATATATACTGTATGTGATCCTTGTTGTGTTTTTCCTTGTAAAGTTGTACTGATAACTTCATATTCTGAACTATTTAATACTTTATACATGAATATTTCGTCTCCAACTTGTACATTTCTGTCATTTGTTTCTTTAATTAATAGTATAGAACCTTGTTTATATGTTGGCTCTAATGAATCATCTGCGACTATATAAATTGTATATCCACCTATTTGACTATTATTATAATCATTATATGATAATAATAAAACGGTTACTGTAATTGCAATAATAGCATATACTACAAATAATATAGTTCCTAGTACTTTTTTCATTTTTTATCTTCCTTGCATTATATATTTAGGTTTTTCATTTGGTTTCACCTATAAACCACTTTTTAATCGTTTACTGGTTGTAATTGTATTGATTGTGTACCTGTTAAATTACCATTTAATATGACACTAATATCATATTGTTCACCAACACCTAAACTTTGAATCCATGTTTGCATTTGTCCTAATACCTCTCCATCAGCACCAACTAAAATGGCATTTAAACTTTCGTTTTCTACCGCATTTTGTGTCGTATTTAATATAGACATAGATACCATTGTTTGATCTTGGTCATCTAAATATTCCATAGATACATCTGTTACTTCCATACTGTTATACGTAGTATCTGGTAATGGAATAGCAGTTTGTTGTGGTTGTTCTGTTGTGTCAGAATCTTTATTTGCATTTCTAACAATCATAACAATTGCAACCACCACAATTATAAGCACTATAATGGCTATTAATATCATTCCTATTATTTTTTTACCTTTTCGTGTTTTTCTCATTTTTTTCCTCCCTCTTTTCTACATTTTTTTATACTTTTCTACTATATTTTATACCATAACTTTTTTTTAAAGTCTATACTTTTATGCATAAAAATTATATATATTTTTAGGTCCATTGGGACCAGGTCCGTTTGGTCCCGTTTGCTTTGGTCGGGTCCGTTGGGACCAGGTCCGTTTGGTCCCGTTTGCTTTGGTCGGGTCCGTTGGGACCAGGTCCGTTTGGTCCCGTTTGGTCCTTTCTGAATCAATTTATTAAAAAATATAGTAAAATATATAAAAGTATGATATACTATCTATGTTTTAGGGGCAAATATACAAAATATACAAGGAGTGATGATAATGTCCCGTAAAGCAAGACAAATCAGTATAACAAAAATATATCATGTTATTTTAAGAGGAAATGATAAGCAAGATATATTTTATGAAGATCAAGATTATATAAAATTTTTAAAAATAATTCAGACAGTCCAAAAAAAATATTCATATGAAATATATGAATATTGCTTAATGACAAATCATGTACATCTAATAATTTATGATGATAAAAATGTTTTATCAAAAATAATGCAAAGTTTATCAATATCATATTCATTATATTTTAGTAAGAAATACGAAAAGAATGGTCATTTATTTCAAAATAGATTTTTAAGTAAAACTGTAGAAACTCAAAATTATTTATATCGACTATGTAGGTATATCCATCAAAATCCATTAAAAGCAAAGATAGCAAAAACTGAAGAATATAAATGGAGTAGCTATCATGAATTTATTTCTAAGGCTAAGATTATAAATCCAAAGCCTATTTTGTCAATGTTTGGTCAAACAAAAAAAGAATCTCTAGAAAATTTTATCATATATCATCATCATAATGAATCTCAAATAAATGATGAATTTGAATATGAACTTGTTTCTAAACTTACAGATGCTCAAGTAAAAGAAAAAATTGAAAAAATTTTAAATATAACAAATGTGAGAGAAATTCGTACATATGATAAAAAGTTGAGAAATGAACAATTGAAGAAATTAGGAATTATAAAAGGAACTTCAAAATCTCAAATATCAAGAGTATTAGGAATTAATAAGAAAATAATACAAAAAATACTAAAAAATGAATAATAGCAGGCTTTTTTCTATATACTCTTTTGAACATTTTCTCTGTTTATATTTATAACGTTTTAAAGCCTGCTTCATTCCTCTATATAACTTATCTGAACCCAATGGGTCCAAACGGACCTGGTCCCCAAACGGGGCCAAACGGACCTGGTCCCAATGGTCCCAATGGCTCCAAAAATCACACAACTCATTCTTCAGCATTTACTGAGATAATACATTCTTCATCACTTGAAGGATAAGTGTAATCTTGAGACATATCTACTTTATAAAATTTAATATTTTGAGCAGATTCTTTATCCATTGTAAAAGTAAACTTTTCCACATATCCATCACTATTTACTTCTTCTGTGTTTTCTACTCTATTTATATAAGCCTCATCATTTAAATCTATTCTTACCACATTTGGATCAAACTGTAATGAAACATTTCCTGCTGTATCATGTGTATTTATCATTTTTAATATGAAATAATTTCTATTTGCAACATCCTCTATTTCATAGCTATTTGCTAAAACTCTTTGTATTCTTAATGAAATCTCACAAGAAATTTCTTTTTGATATGGTTCTTGTGTACTTGCTTTTATTTTAATTGTAATAATATCATCTTGTTCTATTTGTGTTTTTGGTGTTACCACAATTTTTATTCTACTAACATTATTTGGAGTATCTCCCTCTTTTGCATATATGATGCCTGTAGTTTCTGTTGGTCCGCCTTCTTCATTAATACCGTAAAGTTACTTTATCTGAATCTGGCGTTTCACACGAAAGTGTATACTCTAAATCATAATCTAATCTCAATAATGTATTTTGATAACTGTACAAATCAAAGTTGATTTCATAGTTATCTACACCACCCCAATTTTCATATTGGTAAGTTGCATTATCAAGAGTCAATAAGTCACTTGTAAAATAAAATGCTTTTGAAGTAAAATAAGCTTCTCTTGCTTGATAATATATATATCTACCAAATACAGAACATGTGATAACTATTACGATTATAATAAACAGTAGCATTATTCTTTTTATTCTTTTTTCTTTTCTTATTCTTGCATGTTTTCTTTCCATATCTTATCCTTTCTTGTTTTAGCTTTTGTCGAAATATTGTTTATTTTCAATATTTTTAATTGGGCTGAGGCTTAGTATTTTTGAATTCATTGACGAATGCGACGCGGAATTGACGTACAAATTCTTGGATTTGAATACATGAGGAAGCGCGAACAGCGAGAGGCTCATGTATTCAAATAATAGAATTTGTAGTCTATATAGCTAGCCGAGGAAATAATGAAAAAAATACTAACCCTCAGCCCAATTTTCTAAATATTGATTTAAACAGTATCTATGTTCAAAATGTCCAAATGGAAACGTTCCCAATTGGGACAAAATGTCCCAAACAGAAACGTCCCCAATCGGACACATTTGGGACCAAACGGATCTGGTCCCAATGGTCCCAATGTCCCCTAAGGTGTTACGATAAATGATTTTCTGATAGTTTGTATTAGTGTATTATGATAATATGCTTTAAATACTAGCTTATACTCACCTGTACTGATGCCTTCTTTTATTGCTGTTTCAAAGTCTATTAATTCAATGTTTTCTCCTTCTTCTGGTATTTCATGTTCTTTCTTTTCCATTATTACATATTCTTTAGATCCTTCTGCTGTTACCATACCTTGACCATCAAAGTCTTCTGGTGTCTTCCATTCTGTACCATCTAGATTTTCCAAATAGTCTTTTAAGTCAACTTGCGTATAACTAATTCCATTATAAGTGTAAGTATTTGTACCTGTTTCCTCATCTTCTACTGTTGTATATGTTTCGTTTCGTTTATATAATTCTACTCTAATGTTTGTCTCGTTTGTAGGTGAACCAACTTTTACTGTCAAGTCTATTCCATCACTGCCATCAAGATTCTTTCCTGTGTTTTTATTAACAATTCTAGTTCCATCATTTGATTCTACCCCTGCTAGTCCTAATAATTTATTAATAAATGTTATATAAATTTCTTGTTCTTGTTTTACTTCTTCTCCATAATATGATCCGTCATCTGATGCAAAGAAGTAAATTTTTGCAATATATTGACCTGCTGGTACACTATTTTGACTTAATACCAATTGATATTGATTATGTATTGTAGATAATCCATCTGAAAGTGGAATTCTGATAACTCCATCTATTCCTACTCTATAAACTGTTGATGTTGTTTCATCTACTATGCTTAAGTTTTGTACATCTGGTGCTTTTATTCTTTCTCCATGTTCATCTACAATTTCAATTGCCATACCTGTATATTTATCATAATATTTTGTATCTTGGATTGTTTGTCCATCTTCTGCTATTTGTTCTACAATGCTTGCATCAAATGTGAATGGTATTCTCAAGTTCTCATATACAGAGTATGATGTCTTACCATCATTTGTTGTAACGTTTTCTGTCATAATTGCATTTTTGTTATATAAGTCATAAACGATTTGTGTGTCTCCATTATCATATTTAACAGCTCCTTCTGAATCTCTTAATTCTAAATATGTTTCTTGTGCTAGCTGATCTGCACTAATGTTAGAATCTTTGAAATCTATTGAAACATCATATTTTTCCAATGCATATCCTAAACCTTGACTAATCTCATGATAATATAGGCTATTATCATCTGCATATTTGTCAGTTGTATCTGTTCCACCCATTTCTACAAAGTCAGAAAGCTTATATAAGTATCTTGTTGTTCCAGAACTATCATCTGTTGCATCATAATCTGTGTCACTTGCTACTCTGTAATAATATACTTTATTAACTGTATCTCCTTGTCCATAATCTCTTATGGTAATTCCTGTACCTTGTGGTAAAGGCATTGTAGTTGATAATACTCTATAATCTCCATCTGCATAGAAGTCTGTTTGTACACCATTTACTTCTTTGTATAGCACATAAGTAATATCTACTTGGCTATCTGTTGTGTAATTCAATTTTGTCTTACTACTATTTGTAAATGTTGGTATATAATTTTCTATATTTGGAGTTTTTTCTGTTTGAAGATTTACTGCAATAACCACTTTAAATGTATTACCCATATTTGCATCTTCACTTGATTTTACTTTTCCAGTTAAGACAATATTGACATTTCCTAAGTCTTTTGTTTCAGAGATATTTATTGAACTAAATATCTTAAATAGTAAGTTTCCTGGTGTATCTGAATTGTCTGTCTTAAATACGGTATCTCCATCAAATGAACCATCTCCATCTGTATAGATATTTGTTTCACCTGATTGCTGCCATCCAGAATCTGATGTTTGCATTGTGAATCCAAATGTGTTATTTGCATTTTCACTATAAATTGGTATTTGTAATTTATTAATTAAGTTAACATCTGTGTTTAATGCATTTGTACTAACTCTATCAATACTAAATGTTGTACCACTATATGTTGTGTTATCAACAAATGAATTGAAGTCTAATGTTAATTCTGCTGTTGATTCTGTTCCAAATATAGATGCAATAACTTGTGTATTATAGTTTACAATTTGGGCTCCTATAATCCAATCATAATAGGTTCCATAGTCTGTTACTTCTATTACTTGTGGTACAGCTGTAGTTGAACCTTCGCTTACAACATTTGTATAGAATCCATCAACTGTAATATCATGATTTGATTTATGTCTTCCCTCTACGTAAGTACCTGTTGCAAACATATTCGTTGTAGCTCCTCCAGCATAATCTGGTGCATAAATATCATATTCTTTATTACCTGTGGTTCTGTTTAGTCTATACATTCCAAAGAATGCCATACCATTGACATCTCCCCAGATATCTTCATTATTTCTGTCTGTTAAATCTCCCTCTTCTTTAGCAAAGATTAGGTTTACACCTTCAAGAGTATATAATCTGTTATTAACATTTTGACTAACTGCATTATCTGTAATCGTTACTGTTTGTTTTGTTGTTGTTCCATCAGCATTTGTTAACAAGCTTTCAAATCCTCCAACCATGTTGAATCCTCTCTGTGTATATAAGGTTGTATTATCAAGTAAGGCTAATCCATTTGTAATTCTATTTAAAGTATAACTTGTTTTTTGATAGTAATTATTTTCATCTTGTGCTCCTAGTAACTCTAAATATGAATTTTGTATAGATACTTTACCTGTTCTTTCGATTGAAGTCATTGTATAGCTTTGTGATGAAGTTCCAAAGTCTTTGATTCTTACTGTTGAATTGTCTGTTCCATCACTTGCTGTTGATGAATAGGTTGCATCTTTTCCAGCTCCGAAGATTCTTCCACTAAATGTAATTGGAGATTCTTGACTATTATCCATCAAGATGTGTGTTTCTCCATGGACACTTACTGTATTGTAATCTTCGTTCTCAGAATCGCCCGAACCATAAATGTTTCCATTTATGACAATATTTCCAGCTGTTAAAGTGTCATCTGTTACAGCATCTTTACCAATATTGATGTTTGTTGTTCCATAAACAGTTGAATTCTTTGAACCTCCATTAATGTCATTCTCAATTGTTCCACCTGTTATGTTTATGGTTGTAGAACCTACTGCATCATTTCTACCAATTTCTGTACCAAGTCCTCCACCATAAAGTTCTCCATTAATTACTGAATTGCCTTTAATATTAATAGTTGTATTTCTTGTAATACCTTTATTTTGGTTTCCACCATAGATGTTTTGTGCGGTTGTTCCTTCAATGTTGATTGTTGCATTTGTGGTTTCTCCACCATCACCTGTTCCACCTTGGTTTCCTCCAAAGATATTGGTTACGGTTGCCCCATTTTGTGTTACGTTTGCATTTGTTACACTTGCGTCTAGTCCTCCACCGAACACATTGGTTACAGTTCCAGAGTTTAATTGTACATTTGTATTTGTTGTAATTCCTGCATTTTTAGAACCACCAAAGATTGTATCAATTGTAATACCATCTAAGTTTACATTGGCTGTTCCTACTCCTGCGCTGTTACCACCCCCAAATACATTTGTAACATTTCCAGATACTAAGTTAACATTTGATGTTGTTACTGTTCCATTTGTGTTTGAACCTCCATAGATATTGGTTACATTTGCATTTCCAACAAATTCATCTCCTAAATAAATGTTAGATATTGTGGTTGTTCCACCATAACCTCCACCATATACATCTGTTACAGTTCCATCATATAAAAAGATATTTGAATTTTTCACTGTTACATCACCATTTGAACCACCATAAATCGTGTTTGCTGTCATTCCACTTAAGTAAATACATACTCCATTTGTCATTCCTGCGCCATTTGATCCACCATAGATAGTTGGTGTAGTTGCACATTTAGTTAAGTGTATTTCCACATTTTCTACTCTATCATAAATTCCACTACCATAGATGGTTCCATTGATTGTTGGTCCATTATCATCTGACTCATAGTCTCCTATATCAATATATGCATTTTGGCTTGATGTATCTGCATTTAGTTGTGCTTGTGTTGTTAATACATTTCCACCATAAATGTCATTTACAATTCCACCTACGATTTGAATTTGAGCTACTTCTCTAATTTGGTTTTGGTAAGCACCACCATAAATGGTTCCCATAACTTGTCCATTATTGATAGTTATCTGACTACTAGTGTTTATACCACCCAATCCGTTAGATGTTACACCACAATTATTACCTCCACCATAGATATCTCCTGTAATGATTGCTCCATTATTTAAGATAATATTGGTATGACCTGTGATTAATCCTGTATTTAGATTGATATTTGTTCCATTCATCACACCATTGCTTCCACCATAAATATTTCCATCTACAGTAATTGCACTATTAATGCTAACAATTATATCTCCTGTTACTCTTCCTTGTCCTTCTTGTGTAGCATTTGATCCACCATAGATATTTCCAGTAATTTGTACAGATCCTTGAAGCGTAATTCTTGAAGTTCCTGTTGAGGTATCATTTCCACCATGTCCAAATATGTTTCCACTAATTTGACCACCATAGAAATTCAATATATTGGCATCTGGTTCTTCATCTACATTTGAATCTTTCGTTGTTGCCATTCTTGCACCACCATAGATATTACCTGTGATGTTTCCACCATACATTGTTAATTCTGATATACCATCATTATATCCATTGATTGATCTTAAGTACATAACAGCATCTTCAGATGCTTTATGGAATTTATTTTCTCCTGTAAAGGTTCCACTTAAGATTTGAGTTGTTGCATATGTTCCTTCATAACCTAAATTATAATCTTGTGCTCCTTCACTATTATATGGATAACATCTATCTTCCAATTCTCCCATTGCTAGATATCCTGTAATCACTAACTTGTCATTTCTAGCGATTGCAGATTCTTTCATGGTACCAAGAATCACTTCATGAGAAACATATTTTCTATCTGTTGTTTGGTTACCAAAATCTAAACTACTTCCAGCAATAATGTCATTATATCTACCTGCTTCTACAATCACTCTGTGATTTCCGATGGTTCCTGTTGCTTCTTCTTCCTTATAATTACCTCCTACAACTCCACCAAATGTATATTTATCTTCTGGTGTAGAGATTCCTCTTCCAAGAGTTACATCTCCATAGTTAGTAATTAAGATGTTTGAATAATCTCCTGTTGATAAGTAATCACTACCATCACTAACATCTGTAGAATCTGAATATAATTCAATATTATCAAATGTAATGTCACCTTCTACATCCATATTAGATGAAATCTTTAATTCTGCACCATTTGTTCTATAATCTACTCCTGCATATAAGCTTGTGATTGTCGCATTTCCGACTAATCTTTCACTACTGTTCCATTCAATAGCATCCATAATAACAATCATGTTATTTGATACATTTCCTAAAGCATTTAGTTTGCTATATGCTGTTGTTAAATCTTGAACTGGTGTTGTAGGTGATAGACCATCATTGCTATTTTCGCCACTGTTTGATACGAATATAACCGTTGCTTCTTGCCATACAGCTGTTAAGTTGGTCACTGTGCTTGGAATATCTGTATATAGGTCGTAAATGGTTGCACTATCTTCTTGGAAGCCGTTTTCGTTTGCGACAGCCCATCCTGCAAAGCTATATGCTGTTTGCTCGCCGTTTTCATATTTAAATGGCTCTGCAAATAAATTATTATCACCATTTCCATAAAGTTCTCCAATTGAGCTTGCTCTATATGTATCACTTCCCTCATTTGTACCACTTGTGTTAACATTCATTAACTCATGTACATAGCTTTGATGCATTTGTTCAAAATCAGGTGTTACATGATAGGTCACATTTGTATAATTCTCTGTATTACTATTAATTGCTGATTTAGAGAAACTGATGGTTGTTGCATTACTGAAATTATCAAATTCATCTACTAGGGTGTCTTTTGCAATTACCAATGAATATGCTCCGATTTCTGTTAGACCTGTTACATCAATTTGGTAAGATTCAGATACTTCTTCTGCATCTTCTCCAACAGGTTGGACGGTGATATTACCAACATTGGTAATATCTTGCCCATCCTTAATTACCCTAATGTCTGCTACTTCTAGGTTGCTATTTTCTAAGTCTAAGAAAGTATCTTGACCTTTTACTGTAAAGCTAATCTTACCATTTGATTCAAATTCTGAAGTATCTGTTGCTTCGTATCTCCAAACTGGTTTCTTATTATCTAAGTCAACATAGATATCTGTTGCCTCATTTGTATGTCCTTCTGTATCACTAATCTTACCAGCTGGTATACTAATCTTCAATTGTTTAAATTCTTCTTCAAAATCATCAAATCTGATTACAAAATCATATCCATATTCATTTCTTACTGGTGTAATTGTAATTGGTAAATCTGTTCTTTGGATATACTCTCCATCTCTATTTAGTTCATAAATAGAAATATCTTCTGGTGCTAAAGTTGTATTAAAGTCATAGAATCTATCTGTACCAGAAATCGTTACTGTTGCATATCTTTGTGCATAATTGATATATTTTTCTTTATAATACAATTTAGGATTAATAAAGTCTACTGTAATATAGTTATTTTCATCATCACCATCATCATTATCTACTACTATTTTTGTTTCAATGTTCGCATTTCCTGATGTATCTCTTACTTTATTTTCTGCAATCACAAATTCGATTTTACCACTATGTCTTCTGAAGATTTCATTTTCTAAGTTTTCATCTAGTTCAAAGTTAGATAATGTTAATGTATATCTAATGCCATTTCCTTCTCCATCTGGTATATCTGAACTTGTTAATTCCTTCGTTAAAGTATTTGTTACATCCATATCATCTACAAGTATTTGTTTAATATCATCCACAGTTAAAATGTCACTTTCTAAGAAGTTTGTATCAACTGCATCAAATGTAATTGTTACTTGTTTATTTTCTTGGTCAATCACTGGATTTACACCTTCTGTATATTGATACTCAATGGTTGGTTTAATAAAGTCTACAATGTTATTTCTAAATGCTGTGTATTTTGGATTATCTGCATCGTCTCCAATATCTGTTTCAACCCAATTTGGATTTCCAACAGGTATTTCGGTTACTTTATTTCCAATTCCAGAAGTATCTCTAATGGTGTTTTCCGCAATTTCAATTTTTACAGCTCCATCATATTGACCAAAATTTCCTAATGTTAATTCATATCCTACATTAGCGCCATCCAATTGAGCTTCATCTGTAATTGGCGTTAATATTTTTGTGATAGTTGTGACTGGTTCCTCAGGATTTTCACTGTTATCTACATAGACATTGATGTTATCTGTTGTTAAGGTATTTTTCAAATAGTAATCATCACGTCCTAGTATCTTAACAGTTACAGTTCCTGTTTCTCCTGCTCTATCTCTTGTGATACTACTATCTGCATATTCCCAGGTAGGTCTTGTAAAGTCTACGATACTTTCTCTGAAAGCTGTATATTCATCATTGATATCTCCAATTTCCATCCATGTTGCATTTCCTACTAAAATTTCTGTTTCTTGGTTTGTGTTTCCATATTTGTCAATGATAACTCCTTCTGGAATGATAATACTTGTTACACCTTGATTATCTTCAAAATTACTTAATGTAATCTGATAGGTAACTGCTGTTGCTGTTTTACTTACTTGTGTAACTTGTTTTACGATGGTATCTGGGTAAACCGTTTCTCCATTTGCTTTGACAACTTTTACTTTCATATTGGCAACATTTTCTGCATCTTGCAGCGTTGTTTGGCCTAAGTATTTATCTGTTGCTCTAATTCTAACAGTTACTGTTCCAGTTTCTGTATCTAAGTCTCTTGTGATTCCATTGTTTGCATTTAAGATACTTAAATTATCCTCTGTTCTTTCAACTAATGGATCAATAACATCGACAATAACTGGATTATCTGGGTCATCACCATCATCATAATCTAATGTAATGGTTGTTGCTGTATTTTTGTTTCCAGATGTATCATCTACTTTTCCTCCTGCAAATACAAAATCGACTGCACCACTATAATCTTGGTATTTGTCATCTTCATTATATACTAATTCAAAGTTTGATACGACAAATGTATATTCTGTTCCATTAGGTATATCGCTTGACGTTACAGTTGTATGTAATTGGTCTGTTAAGTCTGTTCCTGCTACTTTTATTCTGATATTTTCTGTGTTCATTGTTCCATTAGGATTCATGATTGTATTTTCTCTAATGTATTTATCTGTTACTGTAAACTTAACTGTTAATGTTTTTGCCTCATAATCAATGTTTGGATTTTCTGCATCTGCAACATCTGAATATGTATATTTAATCATTGGGTTTATAAAGTCTACAATATTATTTCTAAATGCTGTATAGATTGGGTTTTCTGGGTCATCCCCTTCTTCTACCCATTCTGGATTTCCTACTGGAATCTCTGTTTCGATATTCGTGTTTCCACTTATATCTGTAATCGTTTCTGCATCTAATACCACTTTTGTAGCACCACTTAATTCTCCATAATCACCTAATGTCAATTTATAGATTACTCCAACATTGTCTAATCCTTTGCCTTGTGCTTGTGTTAGAAGATCTGTATATTCTTGGCTTGCTGGATCTACTTGTACTAAATTCTTAGATATAGTTGTTACTTCTTCATTTGGTGTTTCACTGTCTGTTAAGTATACATGAATTTTATCTGTGTTTAATGTGTTTTCTTGATAGTATTTATCTGTTCCAAGTATGGTTACTGTTACAGTTTCATTTTCTCTATCAATACTACTGGTTAAGTATTCCCAAAGTGGATTTACCATATCGACAATGATTGGTTCATCATGGTCTGGATGATCTGGATTTTCTGGCTCATCAACACCTAGTGTAATGGTTTTTGCATCATTTTGGTTTCCAGATGTATCTGTTATGATACCTGCTGGGAAGCTTAATGACATTGGTCCACTATAGCCTTCTCCATTTTCTGATTCTAATCCTTCTACCAATAATTGATATCTTTCTCCCACTTTTTTCTCCACACCATCTACAGTGTAGTAGATGTCTCCATTTGCTTTATATGTAATGTTTCCATCTACTACATCAGCTTCTAGTGTTACTTTTGTAAGTGTTTTTGTAATGGTTGCATCTTCTGGTAATTGTGTTTCATCTATTGTAATCGTTATCATGTCTTGTGTTAATGTTGTGCTTTCAAAATATTTATCTGTTACATCAAATACAATGTTAATATTCTTTTGGTCATAATCGATTGTTGTGTCATAGGCTTCATATGTAAATTCTGGTTTAATGTAATCAGCAAACATGGTTCCATCTGTGTTTCTATCGGTATCTGCATCTTTTAATTCAATGTTAATCCATTCGAATTCTTCTCCGTCAGGTCCTTGTACATGTTCTGTATCCATCGCTTCCATGTTTTTGTTACCATAGTCATCAATTAAGGTTCCTTTTACTGGTTGTAGTGCTATGTTACCACTCCACTCTTTGAAGTTCTTTCCGCTTTGACGTAAAGCTTCTTCAAAGTTTGATAAGGTAATGGTGTATTGTACAGATTTCATTCCTGTTGTTTCATCAACTATTTCTGTCACTGCGCTTATTGATTTGGTAATGCTTTCTGCTAATTCTCCATCAATGTATACATTTAGTAAGTTTGCTTGCTCTCCAGTTAATTCTCCTTCTGGGAATTGTCCGTTTGCGTTACTTGTATATACACTTGGGTCTACTTGTCCTTTTACAACAATAGCAATTTCTTTGGTTTCTTCATTGATTGTGCTTGATACTTTTTCCCATTCTGGTTTGTATTTAGGATTGATTGTTCCATAGGTTGTGGTTGAGTTTCCGTCTGCATCTTGCCATCCAATGGTTGTTGTTGAATCTGTATTTAATTTGAAGTGTGTTCTATCATTGTAGATTGACTCTGGTGCTTGGATGACGATTTCTCCTTGTTTACCTGTTCCAGCAAACATCCCGTCATATGCTGGAGAAGTTGTACCTGTAGCAGGATTTGTATATTCTCCATTTGGTATATATGTAAATGCTGGTCCTAGATCTAAACTTGTCATCGCTTCATATCCTGTATCAAGGAACATATTATTCATACCTGTTACATTGCTTGTGTCAAATTTGTCCCCTAGCTCCAAAGTTGTCATTGCTGTATATCCTGTACCTCTGAACATATCACTCATATCTGTTACATTGCTAGTATCAAATTTGTCTCCTAAATCTAAACTTGTCATCGCTCTATATCCTGTTTGATAAAACATAGATCTCATATCTGTTACATTGCTAGTATCAAATTTGTCTCCTAAGTCTAAACTTGTCATCGCTTTACTTCCTGTAGTACTAAACATATTTTGCATTGTTGTTACATTGCTTGTGTCAAAGTTTTCTCCTAAGTCTAAACTTGTCATCGCTCTACCTCCTGTTGCATTGAACATATCCCTCATATCTGTTACATTGCTAGTATCAAATTTGTCTCCTAAGTCTAAACTTGTCATCGCTTCATATCCTGTTGCAGCGAACATATACATCATACTTGTTACATTGCTTGTGTCAAAGTTTTCTCCTAAGTCTAAACTTGTCATCGCTGTATTTCCTGTTCCATTGAACATATAATCCATATTTGTTACATTGCTTGTATCAAATTTGTCTCCTAAGTCTAAACTTGTCATCGCTGTTCTTCCTGTAGCAGCAAACATGGCCCCCATATTTGTTACATTACTAACATTTAGCAATCCAATATTGGTTATTGTCTCTGTTGATGTACAATTTTCTGAATATCCTATATATGCAAATAGATGAGTTGAATTTACATTTCCAAATATTTCATCATTGCTTCCTATATATACTTTATATGTTCCATTTGCATTTGTATCATACCAAGCAATGATTGAATTATCTTTTTGTGCAGATACATCCCATGCTGTGTCATTGACATATGCTTTCGCTGAGAAATCATATACATCTGATGGAATATTGTCTACAAATGTAATATTGTCGATATTTTGTCTTTGTATGTTGGTATTACCTAAGAAAGAGCTATCTTCAGTGTCTTCACTACCTGATTCTTCTTCATTACTTTCTGGACCAGTACTTCTCAACGTATTATACAAAATGACATCTGTTTCTTGATTGCGATTTCCAGATTGGTCTATTGCAGTTCCGTATGCAATTTGGATTTTAATTTGATGACAATTAAAGTAATCTAAGCCTTCTCCACTAAGTGTAATAGTGTATTGATCTCCAATCACATCTGTACCATTTTGTGCATAAACTGTTGTCTTTTCTTCTACATTAATTGCAATATTTTCTGCCTGAACTATTCTACCATCGATCAATACCTTGATTTGAGCTGCTGTTAGGTTACTGCTTGCAAAGAACTTATCTGTTGTTCTAACTGTTGCAGTTGCTGTCTTAGCATCCACATCAACTGATGAACTTACTTTCTCCCAGATTGGGTCTACTACATCGACTACTGTTGCTTCTCCTGGGTCTCCTGCTAGAATGTTCAATCCTGATGTAATGGTTGTTGCATTATTTCCTTGTCCTGTTGTATCTGTAATTTTATTTGCTGGAATTGCCACTGTGATAATACCACTATAATCCATGGTTTCTTTACCTTCTAGTTTTTCTAGTTGTTCTAAGTGTGATAATTTTAATGTATAACGTTTTCCTACTGTTTTATTTGTTCCATCGACTGTTCCTGTGATATCTTCTTCTGTTAGTTCTTTTACCACTCCATGAACACCTGTATCATCCCAATTTGGCTCTTCTCCATCAATTAAAATATTTAAATCATCTATTGTCAATGTACCTGTATTGTAGTATTTATCTACAATATTGAATTCCATTGTAAATGTTTTTCCATCATAATCTATATCTGAAGTATTATATTCATATCTTACCTCTGGTTTTATCAAATCTACAAAATCTATAATTGTTGTTGTATCTGGATTAATGGTATTTCCTTTGATGTCTCTTGATGCATTTGGATCTACTCGAACCTCTAAATCACCACTTAGCTCTCTATAATCTCTACCAGAACCAATGAATTCTTCATCTGTTTCTACAAGTTCCGTAACTTCTAATGTATATTGATGTCCTAACACTTGTATTTCTCCATTAACATCAGCTTTTATTGGCACTGTACTGATTAGATTTTTCACAATTTGATTATCTATCTGTACACCGTCCATCCATATAGTTAATTCATCTACTGTTACTGGATCATCTGGATAATAGTTTTTATCTGTTATATTAAAGATAAAGGTTTCTTTTTCTTGTTCCTTATCTTGTGTTTTTTGTACATCATACACTTCTGGTCCTGTACCATCAATATTGCTTAAATCAAATTCTTGTTTATTGGTTGTATTTTCATATTGATCAGTTACAACTCCTGCTGCAATTTCTATTGAAACATGTCCACCATTTTCATTTTTATATTTTGCAGTATCTCCTACAATAGGCTCTACTGGTGTAAATTCAGTATATCCCTCTTCCTCTGGTATGATATTTGTTAATGTTAATGTATACTCATATTCTTCATTTGGTATGATTTCTACTGGTCCACTTAATTCCTTACCTACTTCAGTTGATGGTTGTCCATTAACAATAATAGTAATGTCATCTGTTGTTAAATCAAAAATACTTTCATCTTTATTTAAGAATTTATCTTTTACTCTTAATTTAACAATTCCATTATCTCTATCTATATCTCCCAATGTCCATATTGGATCTACTACATCGACAATTTCTTCGTCTCCGTCGGCTCCGCCTGGGTCATCTTTTCCAATCGTAATAGATTTAGCTGAATTAACATTTCCAGATTTATCTGTCACTGCACCTTGTGCAAATGATAATGTCATGTATCCACTATATGTGTATCCATCTCCATTACCATCTGCATCTTCTTGGTCTAGTCCAGTGATTACTAATTGATATCTTTCTCCAATTTTTGTATTTTCTACACCTTCTACAGTTCCTGTGATGTCTTCTACTTTTGTTAATGTTTTTGTGATCGCGTTATTTAGTTCTGTAACATCATAGTCATCTATGCTAACCGTGATTTGACTAGCATCTAAGTTTGAAAGGGTTGTGCTTGCAAAGAATTTATCTACTACATCAAATACAATGGTTACTTTTTCTTCATCACCATGGATGATTTCTGTTTTTGCACTCTCATAAGTGAATTCTGGTTTGATAAAGTCTGTAAACATTGCGTTATCTGTGTTTTGATCAACTTTTGTCGTATCTTGAATGATATTGTCAATTCTTGCACCTATTTCTGTGACTGCTCCTGCTCCTGTTTCTGCTCCTGTTTGTGTGTCTGCGCTTGCTACCTCCATGTTTTTGTTTCCATAAGTTGTTCTTTCTCCATCTTCATCTGCTGGTCCTGTTGTATCTGATAAGCTTCCTTGTGCTACTTCTACACGGATATTACCACTCCACTCTTTATATGATTTTCCGGTTCTTCTTGTTGCTTCTTCAAAGTTTGATAATGTTACTGTTTGTAACACATCTTGTGCTCCTGTTCTTGTGTTTGCTGTTTGTGTTGCAGTTCCTACTGTTTTTGTGACAACATCTGTGATTTCTGTGTCGTCTATAAATACTTTGATATCATCTGGTGTCAATGTACTTGTTACATCACTGATGTATTCATCTACTGCTACTTCTGTGTTTGTGGTTCCTTTTAATGTGATGTTTAGTTTTGGATTGTTTGCGTCTGTTTCATCAATTTGTGCTCTTTCTTTTACCCATTCTGTTCTGTATTTTGGATTGATGGTTCCATAGTTTGTGGTTTCTGATCCATCTGTATCAGTCCATCCAATCTCTGTTGCTGAATCTGTATTAAGTTTAAAATGTGTTCTGTTTTGATAGATTGCTTCTGGTGCTTGGATGACGATTTCTCCTTGTTTACCTGTTCGTTGGAACATGTTTTCATATGCTAGATGTGTTTCAGTTAGGCTACTACCTCCTACTCTAGTTTCTACATTTCCATCTGGTATTTGTGTAAATGCTGGTCCTAAGTCTAAACTTGTCATAGATGTATATCCTGTTTGATAAAACATTCTATACATATTGGTTACATTTTCTGTTGTGAATTTGTCTCCTAAGTCTAGGCTTGTCATTGCTGTATATCCCATTTGATAGAACATGTCTTGCATAATTGTTACATTGCTTGTGTCAAATTTGTCTCCCAAGTCTAAACTTGTCATAGCTTTATATCCTGTCCTATAGAACATCAAATACATATTTGTTACATTGCTTGTGTCAAAGTTCTCTCCTAAATCTAAGTTTGTCATTGCTGTATATCCTGTAGCATAGAACATTCTGTCCATATCTGTCACATGACTTGTATCAAATTTATCTCCTAAATCTAAACTGGTCATCGATTTATAACCCGTAGCACTGAACATTGCATCCACACTTGTTGCATTGCTTGTATCAAAATTTTCTCCTAAGTCTAAACTGGTCATCGCTGTATATCCTGTACTTGCAAACATCCAATCCATTTCGGTTACTTTTCTGGTATCAAATTTATCCCCTAAATCCAAACTGGTCATCGTTGTATATCCTGTCTGACGGAACATAGCAGTCATATCTATTACATTACTTGTATCAAAATTGTCACCTAGGTCTAAACTTGTCATAGCCGTATATCCTACCATATTAAACATATATTCCATATTGGTTACATTACTAACATTTAATAAACCAATATTCGTAATCGTTTCTGTTGATGTACAATTTTCTGAATATCCTATATATGCAAATAGATAAGTTGAATCCACATTTCCAAAGATTTCATCATTGCTTCCAATATACATTTTATATGTTCCATTTTCATTTGCGTCATACCAAGCAATAATTGAATTATCTTTTTGTGCAGATACATCCCATGCTGTGTCATTTTTATATGTATTTGTATATACATCATATACTTCTTCTGGTATATGGTCTACAAATGTAATATTGTCTATATCATCTCTTAGGATATTGGTATTTCCTAAAAATGCTAATCTATCAAAAATAAGCCTGTCATTTTCAGAATCGTATGTCCTATTTATATCATCAACCGCACTTGCCAAAGTATTAAACACAATCAAATCAGTTTGCTCATTACCATTTCCATATTGATCTGTTATCAATCCAGCTGGTACTCTAACTTTGATTTGATTTACTGTTGTATCAATATCTGAAAGGTTTACTGTATATTGAACACCATATTGTACCTCTAAAGTTTCTCCATTTACAACTCTTTGTTCTGTTAAAGGTGTACTTGTCAATTCTTTTCCAATCGTTGCATTTTCTGTTCCATTTACAAGGATTTGTATATTTTCATTTGTCAATGTACTATCTTCAAAGTATTTATCTGTTACTTTAAATGTTACGGTTGCAGTTTTTGCATCTACATCTACTGAAGAAGTCATTTTTTCAACCAATGGGTCTACAACATCGACTACTTCTTCTGTTCCACTTCCTCCTGGTAAACTAATTCCTGAAGTAAGAGTTGTTGCATTATTTCCATTTCCTGTTGTGTCAAGAATTTTATCTGCTGGAATTGCCACTGTAATAACACCACTATAATCTAAGTAATTATCTCCTTCTTTTACTTGTAATTGCTCTAAGTTAGATAATGTTAATGTATATGTGTGTCCTATTACTTTACTTTCTCCATTTACCATACTTGTTTTTTCTTCTACTTGTAATGCTTTATTTATTTCTGCCCAATCTGGCTCTTCACCATCAATTAAGATTGTTAAATCTTCTATTGATAGTGTTCCTGAAGTATAGTATTTATCTACTATGTCAAATACCATAGTAAATGTTTTTCCTTCATTATCTATGTCTGTTGTATTATATTGATATATAACATCTGGTTTTATCAAGTCTATAAAGTCTGTAATAGTTGTCGTTTCTTTCTTTATTGTATTTCCGCTCAAATCTCTTGATGCATCAAAATCAATTCTAAGCTCTAAATCACCACTTAACTCTCTATAATCTCTACCAGAATCCATGAATTCTGTGTCTGTTTCTACAATATCACTAATTTCTACTGTATATTGATGTCCTAAAACCTTGATTTCTCCATCTATATTTGCTTTGATTTCTACTGTACTTACAAGATTTTTCGTTACTTGATCATCTACTTGTACACCATCCATCCATATGCTTAGTTCATCTACTGTTACTGGATCTGTTGGATCATAGTTTTTATCTGTTACGTTAAATACAATGGTTTCTTTTCCTAGTGCTTCATCTTGTGTTTTTTGTACATCAAATACTTCTGGTCTGGTTTTATCAATATTTCCTATATCTAGTATTTGTTTATTTGAAACATTTCCATATTGATCTGTTACAACACCTTCTGCAATTTCTAGTTCAATATATCCACCATTATCCTCTTTATATTTTGCTGTTCCACCAACAATTGGATCAACTGGTGTAAATTCAACATATCCTGCATCTTCTGGTGTTATATTCTCTAATGTAATGGTATATTCATATTCCTCATTTGGTACTATTTCTGTTGGACCTTCTAGTATTGTCGTAATGACATCTGTTGGTACTCCATTTACAATAATTGTGATAGCATCTTCTGTTAATTCCAAACTACTTTGCTCTTTATTTAAGAATTTATCCTTTACTCTTATTTTCGCTGTTTCTGCATCTGTATTTATTTCTGCAATACTCCATATTGGATCTACAACATCAACTACTTCTTCATCTCCATCTTGCCCACCTGGATCATCTTTTCCTATTGTAATTGATTTTGCTGTGCTTGTGTTTCCAGATTTATCTGTTATAGTTCCTGCCGCAAATGATAAAGTCATATATCCACTGTATGTGTATCCATCTCCAATACCATCTTCATTTTCTTGGTCTAGTCCTGTAATCACTAATTGATATCTTTCTCCAATTTTTACATTTTCTACACCTTCGACTGTTCCTGTTAAGTCTTCGACTTTTGTTAATTGTTTTGTAATCGCATTATTTAATTCTATTACATCATAGTCATCAATTTGTACAGTGATTTGACTAGCATCTAAGTTTGATAATGTTGTACTTTCGAAGAATTTATCTACCACATCAAATACGATGGTTACTTTTTCTTCATCTTGTGAAATTTCTGTTTTTGAACTCTCATATGTAAATTCTGGATCTATAAGATCAACGAACATAGCACCTTCTGTATTTTGGTCAAGTTTTGTCGTATCTTGAATGATGTTATCAATTCTTGCACCTTCTTCTGTTACAGTTCCTGCTCCTGTTGTCGCTCCTGATTGTGTTTCGCTACTGGCTACTTCCATGTTTTTGTTTCCATATGTGGTTCTATTTCCTTCTTCATCTGCTGGTCCTGTAGTGTCTGATAAAGTTCCTTGTGCTACTTCTATACGGATATTACCACTCCACTCTTTGTATGGTTTTCCGGTTCTTCTCGCTGCTTCTTTAAAGTTTGAGATAGTTAGAACTTGCAACACATCTTGTGCTCCTGTTCTTGTGTTTTGAGTTTGTGTTGCAGTTCCTAGTGTTTTAGTTACGATATCTGTGATTTCTGTTTCATCTATAAATACTTTGATGTCATTTGATGTCAATGTACTGGTTACATCACTAATGTATTCTGCTGGGTCTACTTCTTGGTTTGTTGTTCCTCTTAATGTGATGTTTAGTTTTGGATTGTTTACATCCGTTTTGTCTGTTTGTACTGTTTCTTTTACCCATTCTGTTCTGTATTTTGGATTGATGGTTCCATAGGTTGTGGTTGCATTTCCATTTTCATTTGTCCAGCCTATTGTTGTACTTGAGTCTGTATTTAGCTTAAAGTGTGCTGCGTCTTGGTAAATTGCTTCTGGTGCTTGGATGACGATTTCTCCTTGTTTACCTGTTTGTTGGAACATGTTTTCATATGCTAGATAAGTTGTGTCTGTAGCAGAATTTATAAGTTCTCCGTCTGGTATATATGTAAATGCTGGTCCTAAGTCTAAACTTGTCATGGCTGTATTTCCTGTACTACTAAACATTCGATACATATTTGTTACATTGCTTGTATCAAATTTATCTCCTAAGTCTAAACTGGTCATCGCTGTGTATCCTGTTTCATAAAACATATACCTCATATCTGTTACATTGCTTGTATCAAATTTATCTCCTAAGTCTAAACTAGTCATCGCTGTGTATCCTGTTTCATAAAACATATACCTCATATCTGTTACATTGCTTGTGTCAAATTTGTCTCCTAAGTCTAAACTGGTCATCGCTGTATATCCTGTACTACTGAACATTCGATTCATATTTGTTACATTGCTTGTGTCAAACTTGTCTCCTAAGTCTAAACTGGTCATTTTCCAATAACCTGTAGTATCAAACATACCTGACATATCTTTTACATGACTTGTATCAAAATGATTTCCTAAATCTAAACTTGTCATTTCCATACGTCCTGTATTGTTAAACATCCAACTCATATCAATTACGCTACTTGTATCAAATTTATCTCCTAAATTCAAAGTTGTCATTGCCATACATCCTGTACTGGCGAACATTGTAGTCATATTAGTTACATTGCTTGTATCGAAATTATTTCCTAAATCTAAACTGGTCATCGCTGTATATCCTGTTCTATGAAACATTCTATTCATTATTGTTACATTACTAACATTTAATAATCCAATATTAGTTATTGTTTCTGTTGCTGTACAATTTTCTCCATAACCAATAAATGCAAATAAATAAGTTGAATCTACATTTCCGAATATTTCATCATTACTTCCAATGTACATTTTATATGTTCCATTTGCATTTGTCTCATACCAAGCAATGATTGAATTATCTTTTTGTGCAGATACATCCCATGCAGTATGATCTTTATATGTATTGGTATATACATCATATACTTCTTCTGGTATATAATCTACAAATGTAATATTGTCGATATCATCTCTTAGGATATTGGTATTTCCTAAAAATGCTAATCTATCATAAGTAGTCACGTCAGTCTCAGAATCATATGTCGCATTTATATCTGAGGCAGAACTTACTAAAGTATTAAACAAGATTAAATCTGTTTCTTTATTACCATTTCCAGATTGGTCAGTTATCAATCCTTCTGGTACTCTAACCTTAATTTGGTTGACAGTTGTATCAATTCCTGTAAGTGTCAATGTATATTGAACTCCATATTGTACAGTTTGTGTTGCTCCATTTACTGTTCTTTGTTCTGTTAAAGGTGTTGTACTTGTCAATTGTTTTGTGATATTGGTATTTACACTTCCATTTACCAATACTTGTATATTTTCATTTGTCAATGTACTATTTGCAAAGTATTTATCTGTTACCTTGAATGTCAAAGTTGCTGTCTTACTGTCTACATCTACATTTGAAGTAACTTTCTCAACTAATGGATCTACAACGTCCACTGTTGCCTCTGTTTCATCTTCAGGTGCTGCTTCTCCTGGTAGTGTAAGTCCAGAAGTGATAGTTGTGGCATTATTTCCATTTCCTGTTGTATCTACAAGCTTATCCTCCGGTATGGCCACTGTAACGACACCACTATAATCTAAATAATTATCTCCTTCTTTTACTTGCAGTTGTTCTAGGTTAGATAATGTTAATGTATATCTCTTTCCTATTACTTGTTCTTCTCCATTTACGATATTGGTTCTATCTTCCTCCTGTAATGATTTACTCACTTTTGTCCAGTCTGGTTCTTCTCCATCAATTCTAATAGCTAAATCGTCTAGTGATAATGTTCCTGAGCTATAAAATTTATCTGTTATATCAAATACCATTGTATATGTTTTTCCATCATAGTCTATGTCTGTTGCTGAATGTTGATATGTTGCATTTGGTTTGATAAAGTCTGCAAAGTCTCCAGGTACAATTGTATCTACATTATCAAAAGCAAAATCTGCTAATCTGGATACAACTGGTACATAATCGTTATATAGAACTAATTGTGAATGAATTTGTTTATATCCATCAATTATCTTAAACCCGATAGCATCATATGTATTACTATCCCCTCCATATGTAGCAGTAGCTAATACATTAACATCGTCTTTAAAATGAATTCTGTATGAAGCCTCATCCCCGTCATCACCAGGACGAATTGTCATATTTTCAAATATTCCAGGTTGTGTAGTAATAGTAGCAGTGCCACTTGAAATTTCAAGCCTAACAGCATCATTTATTAAATTATTTAACTCTGGTCTTCCATCATTACTGATTGTGATGAGGTTATAATCCAAACTATCTTGCATTGCTATCTGCTCACCTGTATCCCACGCAACAGCATCACATATAACTAAATCATAATTTCTAGCAATAGGCATTACTTTATTATTTATATCACTTGATACACTCCCTCGTTGACTAGTTATGACATCAACTGTTGTGTATTTTTCTTGCAAAGCTGTTTGTAAAGCTGTTAAATCTTTTTCGACTCTTCCACGATGTAGTGAGTCATATTGTACACTAAAAAGCAATATCTTTTTATCCATTTTTTGTCTTGCTCGTGTTTGAGGTGAATTATCATTATTGGTATTGCCTGCTAATGATTCTGTCGTATTTTCTGCAGGTTCAGCTGATTGTACTGTACTACTAATTCCACTAGCAACTTGAATAAATGCTAATACGATTAGCACTATTGTTGTTATAACTAATTTCATTAGAATTTTACCAGTATCATGTTTTTGCATCTTTAGTTCCTCCATATGTTTTTATATATCATTATCTTGAATATTTTTTCTTATAACTTAAATTTGGCTGGGATACTGTGATTCGAACACAGGAATGTCGGAGTCAGAGTCCGATGCCTTACCGCTTGGCGATATCCCAATGTTTTATATGTTAATATTATATATATTTAAATGAATCTTTACAAGTATTTTCCGACAAAATATTACATGATAAACTTGTTAATAATTTCTGTTTCATGTTCCATTTTGCCAAGGTATGTATATTATATTTTAAGCAGGTACTGTTAATCAATTCGTGGCAAAATTTTGCCTATCTATTTTTACCACGAATTGATTTAACTGTATCCATTGCCTTTTTATGTCTATACTATTCAGTCCTTCTATATTTCCTAATGTCTTACTTCCTAATGTTTCATTTCTTAATGTTTCGTTTTTCTTGTTGTATACGACTTCATTAATATTGTTGATCTGTACTAGGATTTCCAGAACCATCAATTGCTGTTCCGCTTTCTATTACGAGCATGACATCTCCACTCCAATCTGAAAACTCTCTGTCATAGTTTATCGTTGTCCTTGGTTGTTCAAAGTTTGATAATACTAAAGTATAACGTTTTCCAACTACTTTGCTGGTTCCATTTACCATGGCTGTTAAATCTTCTATATTAGTAATCGTCTTTGTAACACCTATGGCCTCTTCATTATCCACATATACATGGATTGTTGAAGTATCTGTTGTACTAATGTTTACTGTTGCCAAGTCTTTATCTACAACATCAAATACAATCGTTTCTGTTTTATTTTCATTGTCTATCGTTGATGA
Organism: uncultured Clostridia bacterium; assembly: GCA_904387305.1. Lineage (GTDB taxonomy): Bacteria > Bacillota > Clostridia > TANB77 > CAG-508 > CAG-269. Next base: position 20,483 of record CAJFLB010000001.1, on the reverse strand, counting down.
AACTTTCATAATTTCTGGGTTAATAAAATCTATTTTTCCTAAATCTAATTTTGTTTCTATATTTTCATTTCCAGATTCGTCAACCAATGTTCCTGCTTCAATTTGAATTTCTGTTTCTCCACTGTATTCTCTGTATATTCTGCCACTTGCTTCAAATTGACTGTCTGTTTCTATCCAATTACTTAATGTTAATGTGTATTTAACCCCATACTGTACTGTTGCTCCATCTCTCGTTTCTGTTAATGGTGTTGCAGTACTTAATTCTTTTAGCGCATTTGTTGCACTTGTAATTTCTTCTCCATCTACGAAGACTTTTATCTTGCTTACATCTAATGTATTTTCTGTAAAATATTTATCTGTTCCATACAAATCTACTGTTATCTGATTTTTTTGTTTATCTATATTAAGGTTTCTAACCTCCCAAACTGGATCTACAACATCCACAATTTCTGCATCCCCTGTTTGGTCTGGTTCGTTGATTCCTATCGTGATATTTTTTGCGTCATTCATATTTCCTGATTTATCACTTACGATTTCTGCTGGGAACACAATGCTCATTGGTCCACTATATTCTTTATATTTTCCATCTTCTGCTATACTTGCTTGTTCTAATCCACTAATGACTAATCTATATTTTTCTCCAATTTTTACCTGCTCATCATTTCTTGTTTCTGTAATGTCTTCTATTTTTGTTAATGTTTTTGTGATGTTCTCTGGTACTGCATTTGTATCCAACATTTTTACAGTTATATTAGATGCATCTGATGCCATTGTTAAACTATTAAAATATTTATCTGTTACTGAAAATTCTACTGTTAATGTTTTTTGCTCATAATTGATATCTGTTGATGAATATTCATATGTGAATTCTGGTTCTATAAAGTCAACGAACATAGCACCTTCTGTGTTTTGATCTAGTTTTTCCTCATCTTCTATTTTGTTGTCTGCTCTTGTTCCATCTTCTGCCACTCCCATGTTCTTGTTTCCATATGGGATTTTCTTTCCTGTTTCATCTGCTGGTCCTGTGGTATCTGATAAGGTTCCTTGAGCTATTTCTATGCGGATATTTCCACTCCACTCTTTATATAATTTTCCAGCTTGTCTTGCTGCTTCTTCAAAATCTGATAATGTTATAACTTGTAATACATCTTTTGCTCCTGTTCTTGTGTTTGTGCTTTGCGTTGCTGTTCCTACTGTTTTTGTTACAATATCTGTTATTTCTGTATCGTCTATAAACACTTTGATATCATTTGCTGTTAAGGAACTGGTTACATCACTGATGTATTCTGTTGCGTCTACCTCTGTATTTGTGGTTCCTCTTAAGGTGATGTTTAGTTTTGGATTGTTTGCTTCTGTTTCGTCTGTTTGTACTGTTTCTTTTATCCATTCTGTTCTGTATTTTGGATTGATAGTTGTTCCTTTTGTCATTGCTATCGTTGCAGTTGAATTTGTGTTTAATTTAAAGTGTGTGCTATCTTGGTAGATTGCTTCTGGTGCTTGTATAACAATTTCAGCCAATTTACCTGTTAAAGAAAACATGTATGAATTTGATTCTGCTATATGTGTAAATGCTGGTCCTAAATCCAAACTTGTCATCGCTTCTCTTCCTGTTTGATAGAACATATCACTCATATATGTTACATTACTCGTGTCAAATTTATCTCCTAAGTCTAGACTTGTCATGGCTGTATATCCTGTATACATGAACATTCTATTCATAGTTGTTACATTGCTTGTGTCAAATTTATCTCCTAAGTCTAGACTTGTCATGGCTGTATATCCTGTAGATTCGAACATACTTCCCATACTTGTTACATTACTCGTGTCAAATTTGTCTCCTAAGTCTAGACTTGTCATGGCTGTATATCCTGTATTGTCGAACATATTTGTCATATTTGTTACGTTACTTGTATCGAATTTATCTCCTAAGTCTAAACTTGTCATTGCTTCTCTTCCCGTGAATCTAAACATATCATTCATGTCTGTTACATTTCTTGTATCAAATTTGTCTCCTAAATCTAAACTTGTCATTGCTGTATATCCTGTAGAGTAGAACATAAGCCTCATATCTGTTACATTGCTTGTGTCAAAGTTTTCTCCTAAGTCTAAACTTGTCATCGCTGTATATCCTGTACTGTCGAACATATAACTCATATCTGTTACATTGCTTGTGTCAAATTTGTCTCCTAAGTCTAAATTTGTCATCGCTTCTCTTCCTGTGAAGGCAAACATAGAACCCATGTTTGTTACATTACTTGTATCAAAATTCTCTCCTAAGTCTAAACTTGTCATGGCTTCTCTTCCTGTGAAGGCAAACATATCACTCATGTTTGTTACACTACTTGTATCAAAATTCTCTCCTAAGTCTAAACTTGTCATGGCTGTATTTCCTGTTTGATAGAACATATCTCTCATATTTGTTACTTTACTTGTACTAAATTTATCTCCTAAGTCCAAACTGGTCATTGCTGTATATCCTGTTCTGTAGAACATATCTCTCATATCTGTTACATTACTTGTGTCAAATTTGTCTCCTAAATCTAAACTTGTCATTGCTGTATATCCTGTAGAGTAGAACATAAGCCTCATATCTGTTACATTGCTTGTGTCAAATTTGTCTCCTAAATCTAAACTTGTCATTGCTGTATATCCTGTAAAGTAGAACATAAGCCTCATATCTGTTACATTGCTTGTATTTAATAAATCTAAATTTGTTATCATTTCTGTTGATGTACAATTTTCTGAATATCCTATATATCTAAATAAAGAACTTGAATCTACATTTCCAAATATCTCATCGTTACTTCCAATATATACTTTATAAGTTCCATTTGCACTTGGTTCATACCATGCTAATATCGAATTATCCCCTTGGGCTGATACATCCCATACGGTATCAACTTTATATGTATTGGTAGCTATATCATATACATCTTCTGGTATATTGTCTACAAATGTAACATTATCTACATTTTGTCTTTGTATATTAAGATCATTTCCTAAGAAAGCACATGAAGCATTAGGTGGGATTACTCCGATTACCACTACTAAGGTCTTGTTCTATTCCTATATTTCTTAACGCATTATACAACATGAACTCTATTTCTTCATTACTATTTCCATATGTATCTGTAATGGTTCCTTCTGGTACTCTAATCTTTATTTGATTAATATTTGTTTTGTCAATTCCTGTCAGTTTTAATGTATATTCTGCTCCATATTGTACATCTGTAGCAACTCCATTTACCATTCTTTGCTCAGTTAAAGGTGTACTCGTCAATTGTTTTGTGATATTTGTATTTGTACTACCATTTACTAATACTTGTATATTTTCATTTGTCAACGTACCATTTGCAAAGTATTTATCCGTTACTTTAAATGTTACTTCTGCTGTTCCATCTTTTACAATATTTACAGATGAATTCGTTTTTTCTATTGTTGGATTTACAACATCGACTACTTCTTCATCACCTGCTTCTCCACCTGGTAAATTAATTCCCGAAGTGATAGTTGTGGCATTATTGCCATTTCCTGATGTATCTACAATCTTATCTGCTGGTATTGCTACTGTTACCACACCACTATAATCTAAGTAATTATCTCCATCTTTTACTTGTAGCTGTTGTAAGTTCGATAATGTTAATGTATATCTCTTTCCTATTACTTTATTTTCTCCATTTACTGTATTAATGATATCTTCCTCTTGTAATGATTTACTTACTTTTGTCCAGTCTGGTTCTTCTCCATCAATTCTGATCACTAAATCATTTAATGTTAATGTTCCTGATGTATAGAATTTATCTGTCATATCAAATACCATTTGATATGTTTTTCCATCATAGTCTATGTCTGTTTCTGAATGCTGATATGTTGCATTTGGTTTGATGAAGTCTACAAAGTCACCATTTATGATTGTACCTACATTATCAAAAGAAAAATCTACTAACCTTGATACCACTCGTGTATAGTCACTGTTATATAAAGGAAATTGTGAATGAATTTGTTTGTATTCACCAACCATCTTATAACCTATAGCATCATATGTATTACTATCATCTCTATATGTAAGGGTCGCTAATACATTCACATCATCTTTAAATTTTACTTTGTATAAGCTATTGTCTGTACGCACACTATTAGGATAAATTGTCATATCTTCCAATATTCCTGGTTGTGTTGTAACACTAGTAACAACAATGTATTCAGAATTATCCTTATCGCCCCAAGAAACCTCTTCACCTATTAATTGATTATTTTCAATATCTGCATCATTAGATATTGTGATTAAATTATAGTTCAAATTATCTTGATTAGCTATAATACCTCCATGTGATAAAAGATATGTATCACATATTACTAAATCATAATCATTAGCAATAGGTACTAGTTGATTATCTACATCAAGAACATCTCTGTCAACAGTCATTAACTCTACTGTTGTATATTTTTCCTGTAAAGCTGTTTGTAAAGCTGATAATTCACTTTGTCTTTCTGCTAGCCCAAAAATCAATATCTTTTTATCCAATTTTTGTGTTTGGTCTAAATTGTTATTTGTATTATCTAATAATGATTCCGTATTATAATTTCCAGAGTTATCTATTGCTGTTCTAGCATCTATCTCAATAGATACATTTCCACTCCAATCTGAATATTCTCTATTATAGTCTATTGTTGTTCTTTCTTGTTCGAAATTTGATAATACTAAAGTATAACGTTTTCCCACTACTTTGTTACTTCCATTTACCATTGCTGTTAAATCTTCTATATTTGTAATCGTCTTTGTGACACCTGTTGCTTCTTCATTATCTACATATACATGAATTTTTGAAGTATCTGTTGTACTAATGTTTACTGTTGCCAAGTCTTTATCTGTAACATCAAATACAATTGTTTCTGTTTTATTTTCATCATTTTTAGTTTTTGAAACTTCCTTAATTTCTGGTCTAACAAAGTCTATTTTTCCTAAGTCTAATGTGGTTTGTTGATTTTGATTGCCATATTTATCTGCTAATGTGTTTCCTGCAATTTGAATTTGTGTATCTCCACTATACTCTCTATATATTCTGCCACTTGATTCAAACTGACTATCTGTTTCTACCCAATTACTTAATGTTAATGTGTATTTTACTCCATATTGTACTGATGCTCCATCTCTTGTTTCTGTTAATGGTGTTGCAGTACTTAATTGTTTGGTCACATTTGTTGTACTTGTGATTTCTGTTCCATCAAGAATCACTTTTATATTGTTTATGTTTAAAGTACTATTGTTAAAATACTTATCTGTTCCGTACAAGTCTACTGTTACCTTATTATTCACTTTATCTATATTAAAGTTTCTTGCCTCCCATACTGGATCGACAACATCCACAATTTCTGCATCTCCTGTTTGGTCTGGCTCATTAATTCCTACTGTGATGTTCTTTTGGTTATTGGTGTTTCCAGATTTATCACTTGCAATTCCCGCTGGAAATACAATGCTCATTGGTCCACTGTATTCTTTATATTTTCCATTTTCTGCTATACTTGCTTGCTCTAGTCCACTAATGACTAATCTATATGTTTCTCCTATTTTTACACTTGATCCATCTCTTGTTTCTGTAATATCGCCTACTTTTGTTAATGTTTTTGTAATATTTTCAGGTACTGCGTTTGTGTCTAACATTTTTACGGTTATGTTAGATGCATTTGATGCCATTGTAAGACTATTAAAGTATTTATCTGTTACTGAAAATTCTACTGTTAATGTTTTTGCATCATGGTCGATGTCTGTTGATGAATATTCATATGTGAATTCTGGTTTTATAAGGTCAGCAAACATGGCACCTTCTGTATTTTGATCTACTTTCGTCTCATCTTCTATTGAGTTATCTATTCTACTTCCATCCTCTGCCACTTCCATATTTTTATTTCCATATGTGACTTTCTTTCCTGTTTCATCTGCTGGTCCTGTTGTATCTGATAAAGTTCCTTGGGCTACTTCAATTCTGATGTTACCACTCCACTCTTTGTATGATTTTCCTGTTCTTCTTGTTGCTTCTTCAAAGTTTGATAGTGTTAGAACTTGTAATACATCTTTTGCTCCTGTTCTTGTGTTATTTGTTTGTGTTGCGGTTCCTACTGTTTTTGTTACTATATCTGTGATTTCTGTGTCATCTATGAAGATTTTAATATCATTTGCTGTTAAGGAGCTTGTTACATCACTAATGTATTCATCACCTGCTACTTCTGTGTTTGTGGTTCCCCTTAATGTGATGTTTAGTTTTGGATTATTGGCATCTGTTTTGTTTGTTTGTACTGTTTCTTTTACCCATTCTGTTCTGTATTTTGGGTTGATGGTTCCTCTTGTAAATTCTATCGTTGAAGTTGAATTTGTGTTTAATTTTAAGTGTGTGCTATCTTGGTAGATTGCTTCTGGTGCTTGGATAACAATTTCATCTTGTTTACCTGTTTCTTCAAATGTAAGTGCATCTATTAATTTTGTAAATGCTGGTCCTAAGTCTAAGTTTGTCATAGCTGTAGAGCCTGTAGATGCAAACATTTCCGTCATGTTTGTTACATTACTTGTATCAAATTTATCTCCTAAGTCTAAACTTGTTAGAGCTCTATATCCTGTAGATGAAAACATGTTTCTCATATCAGTTACTTTACTTGTGTCAAATTTGTCTCCTAAGTCTAAACTAGTCATCGCTATATATCCTGTAGCATTGAACATATTATTCATATCTGTTACATTGCTTGTATCAAATTTATCTCCTAAATCTAAACTTGTCATGGCTGTATATCCTGTAGACTCGAACATCGATCCCATATCCGTTACATTGCTTGTGTCAAATTTATCTCCTAAATCTAAACTTGTCATTGCAGTAGCACCTGTATCAATGAACATTTCGCTCATATTGGTTACTTTGCTTGTATTAAATTTATCTCCTAAATCTAAACTTGTCATGGCAGTACCACCTGTAGCCGTGAACATACCTCTCATATTGGTTACATTACTTGTATCAAATTTATCTCCTAAATCTAAACTTGTCATAGCCTTTCTGCCTGTGCCATTAAACATGTTAGACATATCCGTTACATTGCTTGTGTCAAATTTATCTCCTAAATCTAAACTTGTCATTGCAGTATATCCTGTAGTCATGAACATACCGTTCATATTTGTTACGTTGCTTGTATCAAATTTATCTCCTAAGTTAAAACTGTTCAAATTTCTACTTCCTACAGAATGAAACATATAAGTCATATCTGTTACATTGCTTGTGTCAAAATTATCACCTAAATCTAAACTTGTCATGGCTGTATATCCTGTAGACTCGAACATTGTATTCATATCACTTACATTACTTGTATCAAAATTCCCCCCTAAATCTAAACTTGTCATTGCATTGTATCCAGTACTTCTAAACATTTTACTCATATTGGTTACATTACTTGTATTTAGTAAATCTATATTTGTTATTACTTCTGTTGTCGTACAATTTTCTGAATATCCTATAAATGAAAACAAGTAACTTGAATTTACATTTCCAAATATCTCATTATTGCTTCCAATATATACTTTCATCGTTCCATTATCATTTGTTTCATACCATGCAATTATAGACTTATCTTGTTGTGCTGATACATCCCATGCCGTATTGTTAATAAATTTATTGCTTGATTCATCATATACATCTTCCGGTATATTATCTAAAAATGTAATATTCTCCACATTTTGCCTTTGAATATTCGTATTTCCTAAAAACGAGCTCATATTGTTTTTTTCTGTACTAGTTTCTTTTAACACATTATACAACATAAACTCTATTTCTTCATTACCATTTTCTGATGTATCTGTAATCGTTCCTTCTGGTATTCTAACTTTTATTTGATTAACAGTTGTATCAATTCCAGTAAGGGTCAATGTATATTCTGTTCCATATCTTACAGTTGAAGTTGTACCATTTTCAACTCTTTGCTCTGTTAAATTTGTACTTGTTAATTGTTTGTTAATACTTGTGTTTACACTACCATTTACAAGTACCTGTATACTTCCACTTGATAACGTATTACTTGAAAGATATTTATCTGTTACCTGGAATGTCAATTTTGCTGTACGATTTTTTACATCTATTGATGAATCTATTTTTTCAATTCCTGGTTCTATAAAGTCTACAATTTCTTGGTTTCCATCGTGATTTGGTTCACTAATTCCTACTGTTATATTTGTCTGAACACTGCTATTTCCTGATTTATCAGTTGCTATTCCTGCTGGAAATACGATACTAACTGGTCCACTATATTCTTTATATTTTCCATTATCGATGCTTGCTTTTTCAAATCCGCTAATCGTTAATCTATATTTTTCTCCTATTTTTACACTTGAGCCATCTCTTGTTTCTGTAATATCTTGCACTTTTCTTAATGATTTTGTTAAATTTTCAGGTACTACATTTGTATCTAACATTTTTACAGTTATATTAGCTGCATTTGATGATATTGTTGAACTATTGAAATATTTATCTGTTACAGAGAAATCTACTGTTAATGTTTTCGCATCATGGTCGATATCTGTTGATGAATAATTATATACAAAACCTGGTTTAACAAAATCTCCAAACATTGCATTGCTTGTATTTTTATCAAATTTTGAGGTATCCTCGATAACATTATCTGCTCTGTTTCCATTTGTTTCCAATTTTACATTGCCACTTCCATACGTATCTTTCAATGTACCTTGTGCTATTTCTAATCTGATATTTCCACTCCACTCTTTATACGATTTTCCTGTTCTGAGTGTTGCTTCTTCAAAGTCTGATAGTGTTATCACTTGTACTACATCTTGTGCTCCTGTTCTCGTGTTGGCTATTTGCGTCGCTGTTCCCACTGTTTTTGTTACAACATCTGTTATGTCTGTGTTGTCTATAAATACTTTGATGCCATCTGCTGTTAACGAACTTGTTACATCACTTGTGTATTCACTTGCAGCTATTCCTGGATTTGTCGTTCCTTTTAATGTTATGTTTAATTTTGGATTGTTTGCGTCTGTTGTGTCTGTTTGTACTGATTGTTTTGTCCACTCTGTTCTGTATTTTGGATTGATGGTTCCATTGGTAAAGTTAATTGTTGTACTTGAATTAGCATTTAATTTGAAATTTGTACTATTTTGGTAGATTGCCTCTGATGCCTGAATAACGACTACAGTTTTAGCCATCTCAAACATATTTGTATAATTGTTTGCTATTTTAGTAAATGCTGGTCCTAATTCCAAGCTTTTCATGGCATCGTGCCCCAAATAATAGAACATATAACTCATATCTGTTGCTTGATTTGTATCAAATTTATCTCCTAAGTCTAAACTTGTCATGGCTGTATATCCTGTTCTATAGAACATACCACGAAAATCTTGTACATTACTTGTGTCAAAATTATCTCCTAAGTCTAATTTTGTCATAGCTGTAAATCCTGCATAAGCAAACATATAATTCATATTGGTTACATTACTTGTATCAAATTTATCTCCTAAATCTAAACTAGTCATCGAGTTATATCCTGTCATATAAAACATGTGCATCATATTTGTTACATTACTTGTTTTTAGAAAATTTATATTTGTAATTGTTTCTGTTGATGTACACTTTTCTGATCTTCCTATATATGAAAATAAATAGCTTGAATCTGGATTGGCACAAATAATTTCATCACTTCCTATATATACTTTATAAGTACCATTTGAATTTGTCGTATACCATGCCATAATAGATCTATTTTGTTTTTCTGATACATCCCATGCAGTGTTGTTCATTCTAGAAGTTGATGATACAAATGTTACATTATCAATGTTCTGCCTTTGAATTGACGTGTTTCCTAAAAATCCACTTGTTATTTCAGTCTCCGTATTCGTTGTTCTTAGATACGTTGATGCTATGACTTCAAACGTTCCTCTTGTAAATTCTATTGTTGTACTTGAATTTTCATTTACTTTCACATGTTGACTGTCTTGGTAAATTTCTTCTAGTACTTTTATAACAATTTCTCCAGATTTACCTGTCTCAAAAAACATACCTGAATTTGTTGATGCTATGTTTGTAAAAGCTGTTCCCAATTTTAAACTTGTCATAGCATAATATCCTGTCCACATGAACATAGCCTGCATATTTGTTACATGGCTTGTATCAAAATTATTTCCTAGATCTAAACTTGTCATTGCGTTATATCCTGTTTGTTGGAACATACTTCTCATATCTGTTACATTACTTGTGTCGAAACTATCTCCTAGGTTTAAACTTGTCATCTTCCTAAATCCTGTATTGAAGAACATAGAATCCATATTTGTTACTTTACTTGTATCAAAGTTATCTCCTAAATCTAAACTTGTCATTACCTCATATCCCATTTCAGAAAACATATGACTCATATTTGTTACATTGCTTGTGTTTAATAACCCTATGTTGGTTATTTTTTCTGTTGCTGTACCTTTATCTGAATATCCTATAGTTGAAAATAAATAGCTTGAATCTGGATTAGCATAGATTGTTTCATTACTTCCTATATATACTTTATAAGTACCATTCGAATTTGTTGTATACCATGCCATAATAGAACCATCTTGTGCTTCTGATACATCCCATGCAGTGCTATTCTTTCCAGAAGTTGATGATACAAATGTTACATTATCAATGTACTGTCTTTGAATTGAAGTATTTCCTAAAAATCCACTTTCTCTTTGAGTCTCAGTATTCGTTGTTCTTAGATAATTCCCATCAGTTAAAGCCATTGTTGAAACTTCTGAATTACTACTTTGTTCATTGTTTAATGCGTTATCATTTGCTACTGCAATTGGCTCTGTTGCTAATAGATATTTTACTGTTTGATTATCTTTTGAAATAATGGTATCCACATATTCTTCTTCAGTTGTGTTTTCTAATGCTTGAATTTGATTGTCCTCTTGTATGCCATATACAGTGGCAATTGTATCGGCTTCTGTATTTTTCGTTTTAATGGTTAATTCTTCATTATAGATGCTTGGATCATATTCTATTTTTTCTTCTTCAATAGTTGTTCCATCTTTTAATGTGATCGTTGTGATGGTTGTATTGTCTGGTGTTGTGCCTTCTATTACACTTTGCACATTTTCATTTTCTCTTGCATTTTCTGAATTTATGTTTTCTATTGCCATATTGTCTGTTGTGTTATTGGTTGTGTTTTCTTCTGTCTCATTATTTATTCCATTGTCTATTTGACTTTGTGGCATTTCAATTTCTTCTGCTATGACATTACCATCTGGATCGATTGTTGTTCTAAATGTTTGGTATACAGATACTTCATATGCTTTTTGCATTGTTTGTGTATCACTTGGTAATTGTACATCTGATAATGTTGCCAAATCCATCTCATTAATGTCTACTTGTGCCTCTAGTGGCATATATCCTGTTATAATGACACTATCGTCTAGGTTTGTTTCCTCTGTTGTTCCTTCTTCTGGTGTTTCATTTTTTTCTGTTTCGTTAGTATCTGTGTTATTTGTACCTTCTTCTGCATTTTCTTCTGGTTCTTTTACATCCATCAATTCTTTGTTATATAGTGTTATGGTTTGTCCATCTTCTGTTGTAACTTCTTTTTTATCATAATCTGTCTGTAATTGTATTTTTTGCTCGCTCACTTCTGCTTCGGTTAATGTAAGTGTTTTATCGGCATTTTCATCATTCATCAACACTTCTGTACCATCAGATTTATAATATTTGGTTACGATATTTCCATTAACTGATGTTGGTAAATCCAGTAAATAGTTTCCATCTTGCGTTTCAGTTGCATCCACCATGATTGTTTGCATTTCTAATGTTTCACTTTTATCTGAAACCTCTAACGCAATTGGAATTACATTTTCCGCTCGTGATCTTCTGATATTGGTATATACTCCTATCATGATAATAATTGCCATTAATAATATACATATGTTTCTTATTTTTTTGATGATTAACCTATTTCTTAACATGTTTTTCCTCCGTTTTTTGTATATTTTTTATGTTTTTTCTGCGTATTATATTTATCATTTTTTCTATATTTTTTGCCTATTTTTTCCTCTTATATTTATATCATAATACACGGTTTTTTTCAACAATTTTCGAGGTTTTTTTTAATTTTCTTTGCACCACAAAAAGCGCTATTTCTAGCGCTTTTCCGGATTTGTATTCTATTTTATTTTTATGCCTATTTTTTATATTTTTTTCTTGTGTTTTTCCACATATTTTGCACATATTTTTTTCACAGTTTTCGCATATATTTTCCACATTTTTTTCCACAGTTGTGTTGCATTGTCAAACAAGCCTATGGTTTCAATGCTGTTATTGGCACAACATATACGCCATCTGGTCTTCTATAAGTAGCATTAGAAAGCCCACATATTACGCAAAGAACTGATGGTGATTTACCATTTTCTTTTTCAATTTCTTCTTTTATTTTCAACAATTTTTTTGCTTCTTCGTCAATTTTATTTACTCCAAGCTTGATTTCAAAGGCACACCATTCTCCATTTTCTAATTCTATAACACTGTCAATTTCTCTATTCTGGTAATCTTGATAATGGTAACATTTTGCATTAAAACTATCCGCATATATTTTCAAATCTCTTTCAACCATTGCTTCAAATAAAAATCCAAATGTTTCTAAATCATTTATTAATTTGTCTTCGTCACTTATGTTTAATAATGCACATGCCATAGAAGGATCTGCAAAATGCCTTTTTTCTGATTGCTTTACTCTAACAGATGAACGAATATTAGAAGAAAATGGTTCATCATTATCTAATAAATATAATTTATCTAGTGCATTTAAGTATGAAGCTAATGTATCTATATCTATATCTTCATTATCCTTTTCACTAATATCTTTTTTTAACGTCATATTAGATGCTGTTGTACTTTCATTTCTAGCTAATGATTTTAATAATAATTTAACTTTATGTTTGTCTCTATTCACTCCATCTAATCTAATCAAATCATCATCAATAATGAGTTTTATATATTGTTTTATTGCTTCACTTGAATCTTTAGGAGAATATTCTATATTACCAGGCCATCCTCCTCTAATAATTAGTCTAGCCAGATGTTTTAAATCAACCTCTCCAGTTAATTTTTGTTCTAACTCACGATTACATAATTTTTCCAGCGATACGTCACCTGTGGAATCTCCTGATTCATATAAACTCATAGTTCTTAGATGTATTTTTCCATATCTACCTGCTCCACTGTGTGCTATCCCTGTTCTATTAGGTGTAGATGAACCAGTTAAAATATATTGTCCTTTTAATCCTGTTCTATCAACATCTGCTCGAATTTCATCCCATAAATTCGTAGCCTCTTGCCATTCATCAATTAATTTTGGCTTTTCTCCTTCCAAAATTAATGCAGGAGATATTTTAGCCAATTCTACATTGTTTGATGATTCCCCTGTTGTATTATGCAAAAGCACTTCACTCTTAGAATGATAACGTCCAGTCCACGTTTTACCACAGTATTTAGGTCCTTCTATACTAACAGCCCCAAATAATTTTAGATAATGTTCTATCTTATCATCTGCAATTCTTCTTTTATAATTCTTTATATTCATTAATATCCACTCTCCTTATTATCGTTAATTCTATTATTATTTTACAATATTCCGTGGTTTTGTCAATTTTATCCCGTGATTTTTAATATTTTCATTCCGTGGTTTTTGGTATTTTCATTCCGTGATTTTTGAAAGATTTGTTCCGTTACTTTTAATGATTTTATTCCGTGATTTTTAGTAATTTTATCCAGTAATTTTTGTGTTTATTTCATAACTTTAATCATTTCATTTTATGTGTTCTTTTTATATTATGCATAAAAACTCGACTTTTAGTCGAGTTTTTCTTTTAAAATTCTTGAACCTTTTTCTTCTTATGAAGCATTGGTAAACTTTTATATATGATTTTAAAACATGAAAATTTTTCTAATTCATTATCTTCAAGGCAATCTAAGTAAATGTCTAATTCTTCCAAATTTTTACATGCTGCTATAACTGCTGGATGCAAATTGGTTTCAAACATTAATTCAATACCTAAAAGAATAGCACTTCTTCTAGATTTGCCTTCTTTTTTGTACATTAAATTATAGCCTTCTCTAAATCTTGCTCTTATGGCATTTTTATATTTGTCTAATGAACATATATATTTTTCCTCAATTAAATCCGAAATTTTTGTTCCTTTATTTTGTAAAACTTCACTTTTAATTTCTTCTTTAGAATATGGTAAATAAACCTTTCCATCTTCTTCAGAAATTACCAATGTATGATTATCTTCTAATGTATTTTCAATAACTTTTTCTTCATCTATTACGAAAACAAGTCCATCTTCATTTGCAATAATTTCTGTTAAATTTGTAAGTCTAAAATTAACCACATTATCTTTTCTTTCAAGATTATCAATTACATAATTGATTTTAAAGTCTTGATTTGTAATAATCTCATAATCTTGATTTTCTTTATTTAATAATAAATAAACATTACCACTAATAATTCTTAATTCATTGTCTCTAACAATAATGTATGAAGCACCACTATTTTTAGTATAAATGTTATACTCTGTTTTTTGCATTTCAATTCTATATTGATTTTCGTCCAAAAATACATCTGTTACGCCATCTTTTGCGTTGATTTTTATACCTTCATCTATATTTTTTGATTCTTCTACTTTTTTCGTTCTTCTTTTTCTTGTTTTTGTTTCTTTTTTTAGAATGTCTGCAAAAATACCTGTATCTTTTTCCTCTTTTTCTTTAATATTTTTTCTTTTTCTAGTTGCTCTATCTTGAAATTCTTCACTTTCGTTCAATTCTTCCACATTTAATTCTGCACTTATCCCTTTGCCATTCTTCGTTTCTGCAAGTTCATTTATAAATTTTTGACCTTGTTCTATTTTTTGTCTCATCAAATCTATGCTAGCAATCATTTCATTTTTACTAGCATCATCAAATTCAAATTTTTTTTCTTCTTTTTTCTTTCTTCCTCTTTTGCTTTTTGGTGGGTTTTTGACTATGTTTTCTTGTTCTTCTGTTGTTCCAAAGTCAAATTTATAGATATCATCTTCCGAACCTTTTTGTCTTTTTTTTCTTGTTTGAATTTCTTTTGTCTCTTCCAATACTTTCCTTGCCATTTTACCCTCCAATCTTTTGTATATTTATCTTTATTTATAATTTTACTTTGTCTTGCGCATTATGCACACAACTCACATATGTCATAAAACCTGTAGCTATTACAAGTTTTATGACATATTATTTGTTTTATTAGTCACCGCCATCTAATTCATGTGATCCTTCTTCTGATCCTTTTACTAATCCTATGTTGACTTTAACGCCTCCACCATGTGAAGCATAGTTAATACAGTCAACATCTTGTCCTTCTAGCCATAAATATATTCGAATCCTACAAATTTTATTTGGTGCTATTCCAAAATCTGTTGTACCATCACTTGTACTTACTAAATTTTGAACTCCTTCAGCAATTGAGTAATCTTCTGTTGATGTTTTTGTTGTTTGTAATACATTTTGTTTTTGAAGAAGTCTCTCTGATCCATCCCACTTATATATGTCTGCAATAGATTGTCTTAGAGAAGTATCTGTTAATGCATAAGTATCCATTTGGGTTGTCGCATTAAAATTTGAACCTGCTCCTGTAATTTTATTGTTGTTTTGTACAACATATTCTACGTGGTCATTAGAATTTGGCTCCCATATAGCAACATCTGAAATATATACTGGACTACTTCCAACACCAATTCCTGCTGTTTCTTTTAAAATCGTAGCTTGGTCTGCCATAGTGTCTGATGTTCCGGTATATTTTGCAAAAGCAACTCTTGCTGTATTTTGTAATCCTGTTGCACTATTTTCTGTTTCCATAATTTCTAATGAAGAATCATAATTTAATTGTAATACATCATCTATATCATCTTGTCTTGATGAGTTCTTCAAAAATACATCAAATGCAAAATATCCTGCATATGTTGTAGCATCTGAATTATCTTCCTCTTCATCCATTTCTTGAATATTATTTAATTGTATAGAATTGTTCAGTGTTCCTCTAAGCATTAGTAAATCTGTTCTATTTGAACCTACTAATCCTAATGTTGACACTGGTAACATTTCTGTGGGTTTTAGATTATGATTTCCTTCATAAGCATCTTCTATAATGTCTAGCTGTCCTTCTTCGTCACCTAATACTAAACCATTTGACCAGTTCTCAGCATCCAATGAAATCTCCAAGCCTTCTGCTACTTCTACAGTACCATTTAGGTTTGTAATTGATACGTTTCTTTGTGTTGAGAACCACGCATAAGTTGATATAATAAATACTACTAATGCGAATAATATGATAAAAAACATTGCATTCATCTCTGATTTTTTCTTGTTTTTCTTACTTCTCCCCATTGTTTCTCCTTTACAACATTCACTATTATAATTAATTTTATTTTATTTTACTATCTAAATTTTCCATTGTCAACAATTTTTGGTTATAATTATTTTACGTTTTTATTACATTTTTGTTACATTTTGTAAAAATTTTTTAAATGGTTATTTTCTCTTTTGAAGTATTATTTTATTTCTTATTTTGTGTCTATCTTTTAATTTTTTTCCGTTTCTTCTAGCTCTTTTTTTGTCACACTTACTTTTTCTCGTTTGGTTATTTTTTTATTTTCTCTTCCTATTTTATGACTATCTAATAAGTTAACAAAAAGTTCTAGTTCTATACTTAAAAATGCAATATATGGTATATGTTCTTCTAAGACATATTCTCTAATTGTTTTTTCTGAAACCATATCCACTCTTGTTCTTTCTTCATATGTTGTGTCATTTGTCATGATAATATAAAATACAAATATGATGGCAATCATGATTAATAGTTTGTTACTTTTCTTATGTTTGATTTGTAGTAAGAATGTTATAATGGAAGCAATTAGTATGATACTCGCTACTAAATTTAATATTCTTGTATCACATTTTATCCAAAATCCTGGGTTCCTTATATTCCAGAGATATGACAAATATATCCATACAAATATATTGATAAGCATGCATATATTCAATATCTTGTAATTTCTTTTTATTAAATTTTCTATTAACATAACAAATGGTAGTATTAATATGGAGATATTTACTATTATAATTAATATTTCTGTTATGTTCATTTTATTTCCTCCTTCTTTTGTTTAAATTACAAGTAATTCCTACAATTATAAGCCTCATAATTTTTCTTATTTTCTATTCATACTATACTATAAAGCAAATTAAATAACAAGTGAATTTTTAAAATTAAATCATTTTTTGATTACATCCCATAATGTTAGTATTTACATAAAGTACTATGTCTTCCAATATAATAACTTGATCTTGTTGTATACGAAAAAAATATATATTCATACATATTCAAGATAAAAGTCATTTTTTTCTATACAATAACAAAAAGCAAAATTATCTTTTTACTTATTTCTATAACAATAAAAAATACTCCCTTTTAAAGGAGTATTTTTTGGTAGCGAAGATGTGATTCGAACACATGACCCTTCGGGTATGAACCGAATGCTCTAGCCAACTGAGCTACTTCGCCATATTTCTTAGCTTATTTTTGCTAGCAAGTAATATTATACTGGTAGTTTTGCCTTTTGTCAAGTAAAAAATACAAGAATTTTAAAATTCTTGTATTTTATAACTCTTGTTCATATCCCTCATTTGTTTTTTCTTGTGATTTTGTTCTTGTTTGCCTGCTAGTTTGTCCTGTTGGATTTTGTACTTTGGCTTTAGCTTGTTCTGTTTCGCCTTTACCTTTTACTTCATCTTTATATTGTTCTATTCTGCCTTTACCTTTACCTTTGCCTTTTCCATTACCTTTCTCTCTTGCTTTTTCTTTATTTCTAGAATAATCAAACATCTTTTCTAAATCTTTCCTATATCCTGATTCGTGTTTTTTTACTTCAGAAGCTTCTAATTCTATTATACTATCATTTTGTTCTCCTCCAACAAGTGCTGGTCCGACTAATTCAGCCAGTTCTCTCCCAATGTTACTGAACCATTCTTTTATATTCATATATTTTTTTTCTACACCTACACTTTTCATATTATTCACTTAGAATATTCTAAGTTTTTTCACCTCTTTTATCAAAAATAACCTTACAATTAATATTATAACATAAAAAAGCCTATTTATCAAGGCTTTTTTTATCTATTTTCAGCAAATTTCCTTTTATTGGTATATTGGGCTTTTTTTCCTTATCTAATTGTTTTAAGCTCTTTTTAGGTGTTGGCATATCTTCTGGTAAAGTTCCGCATTTTTTCATTATTCTTTTATTAAAACCGCTTTAATTCTTCTAATGCCTGAAGAACTTGATTCTTCTTTTTTGATTTTAAATCTTCCCATATCTCCTGTATGAGTTACATGAGGTCCTCCACAAATCTCTTTGCTAAAATCACCAATGGTATATACTTTTACTTTGTCTCCATATTTATCTGTAAATAATCCAATAGCACCTAAATTTTTAGCATCTTCATAACTCATTTCTTCACAAGTAACTGGTAAATCTCTTTGAATTTGCTCATTTACTAAATCTTCTACTTTTTGAATTTCTTCTTTTGTCATTTTTTGTGGATGTGTAAAGTCAAAACGTAATCTTTCCTCTGTGATATTAGAACCACTTTGTTTTACATGGTCACCTAAAACAGTTCTTAATGCTTGATGTAATAAGTGAGTAGCAGTATGATATGCAATTGTTTTTTCATTTTGGTCAGCAAGTCCACCTTTGAATTTTTGTGTACTTCCTTGTCTTGATTTTTCTTGATGTTCCTTAAATAATTCTTCAAATCCTTTTAAATCTACTGTCATATCATTTTCATCTGCTAATTCTTTTGTTACTTCTGGTGGAAATCCATAAGTATCATATAATCTAAATACAACTTTTGCATCAATTTCACTTTTTCCATTTTCTTTTGCTTTTTGCATTTCTTTTTGGAATTCTCTTTCTCCATGTGTTAATGTTTTTACAAATTTATCTTTTTCTTCATTGATAACATTTTTAATTATTTCTCTATTTTGCTCTAGCTCTGGATACATTTCTTTTAAATTATCTACATTGATATCTATTAAGTTAGATAATTCAGATAAATCAATTTGTAATTTGTTCATATGTCTTATCATTCTACGAATTAATCTTCTTAAAACATATCCTCTATCAATATTGCTTGGTCTTCCACCATCTGCAATAATCATCATACTTGAACGTAAATGTTCTGCAATAATTCTTCTACTTTCTATATTATCTACTTTTTGTAGTTCTTGTATTTTTTCCATAACTGGTAAGAATAATTCTGTATCAAATGGTGTTTCTTTTCCTTGTAATAACATCGTCATTCTCTCTAATCCTAAGCCAGTATCGACATTTTGTTGTTTTAATTTAGAATATCCATTTTTATCTTTGTAATATTCCATAAATACATTGTTCCAAATTTCTACATATTTACCACAATCACATGAAGGTTGGCAATCTGGTCCACATGCTGGTTTTCCTGTGTCATAGAACATTTCTGTATCTGGTCCACATGGTCCTTCCTCTCCTGCTATCCACCAGTTATCATCTTTTCCATAAAAATAAATATGACCATCTAATATTCCAGCATCTTTCCATACTTTTGCTGAAACCTCATCTCTTGGACAATCCTCGTCTCCTGCAAAACAAGTTACTGATAATTTCTCTACTGGTATTTGTAGCTCTTTCGTCAAAAACTCAAAACTCATTTTTATAGACTCTTCTTTAAAATAATCACCTAAAGACCAATTTCCAAGCATTTCAAAATAGGTTAAATGTCTATTATCTCCTACCTCATCAATATCATTGGTTCTAACGCATTTTTGGTAATCTGTTAATCTTGTTCCCTCTGGGTGTTTTTCTCCTAATAAATATGGTACTAATGGTTGCATACCAGCAGTTGTAAACAAAACAGATGGATCATTTTCTGGTATTAATGAAGCTGATGGAATAACAGCATGTCCATGTTTTTTAAAAAATTCTAAATATTTGTTTCTAATCTCAATTGCTTTCATTTAAAAATCTTCCCTTCTTTTTGTCCTTTTGTCCTTTTGGCACTGTTCTGCCCTTTTGGGACCGTTCTGCCCTTTTGGGACCGTTTCTGTTTGGGACATTTTTATGTTAATTCATAAATTTTCCCATTAGGACTGTTTCTTTTTTTATATTTTATATTACGATAGTAGCATTATACTGTATTTAGAGAAAAAAATCAAGGGATTTGGGGGACGGACTCATTTTTTCCTTTTTGAATTTAGGGACATATCAAATCATTTAGAGTTCATTTATATATATAATTCACTTTAGAGAAATTTTCAAAACTCTGTCAATAATTTTTGAATATTTCACTAAAAAATAGCTTTATTTTATTAGCGAATATTTCACCATATGTACAATCTTGAGTTCCGCTCGCCGCGGGGCA